>JAFOZC010000213.1 GCA_017391305.1 Oscillospiraceae bacterium
ATAGTTTTGAGACAGCCCCTTTTGTGTTCTTTATCGGTATATTCGACTATTATCATATCTCTATCCTCTTGTTCGAGAAATCAGTTATTCCGCAATGTGGTACTTCATCTGCTTTCCATCTTTGACTTTGATCAGCAGACCGGAGTCCAGCATATCTCGCAGGAGAAGGATCGCTGTAGCTTGGGACACATTCAGCTCTGATTCTACATCCTTGCGGGTGATGTAGCTCCGGTTTTTAGCAAGTCGGAGAACGATTTCCTTTCGGTCTGCTTTGTCCTTAACTTTTACCGGGGTGGTGGGAAGGGTTTTGGGTTTGCCTGCGTAATTGGTATTGGGAAGGGTGATTTTGAATGCATTGTCCGAAACCTCGAATTGGGGTTCTATAACACTGTCGGAATAGCTCTCGTTGATTTTCATAATTCCGGTGCCGTAGGCTTCGATCAGCTTTAGACGATAGAATGCATTGGCAAGTTTTTGATTCCGCAGGGCGGAGATCCCCAACATAATATCCTTGTAGGTCAGACCGCAAACCAAGCCGCCGATGGTTACAAACTCAATGCGGTCATCGAAGATGCTGATCAGGGTAGAGCCACTGAAGCTATAATCTCGGTGGGTGATGGCATTAAGCAGAGCTTCGCGGAGGGCCTCGGTAGGGTAATCTCGCTTATCAATGCGGTCCAAACCTTCAAACTCTGCACGGGTGCGGTTGAATTGGTCGATGTAGGCATAGGCATCTTCCATCTGAGCCAAGAGAGAACCGCTTAGCTCTTTTCGGTCACGGAATACCGTCTTTTTACTGCTATCAAACACAGCTAGCTTGATGGTGTGGACATACTGATCGTAAAGAAGGACGAATGTTTCAGTGTGCCGATATCGCAAAGGTTCCGAATTTTACTCAGTACATAGAACTGCCCCCTGTGTTCGATAATAAAAAAGTGTGTGCGAATTTTAGTTGCGATTCCGGTTTTTGCAGTGTATAATAAAAACATGAACACAGATAGTAGAAAAGTGTGTGCGAATTTTAAATCGAAAGTGTGTGATTATGCTGACAATTTCATGCTGAAGGGCGACTGATTCAGCAGACATTACATAGAACCGTTTTCCTGTGTTTCGGATACGGGGGCATTGACTGACTCTTGTGTTCTTAAGCTCATGTGTCGAGGGAGTCGGATTGGCAGAGCCTTGATAGAAAAAATGGATGGAGGAAATGTCTTATGAAACGAATGATTTCTTATTTGTTGGCGTTCTGTATGTGTTTGTCTTTTCTGTGGATTTTGCCTGCCAAGGTGGAGGCGGGGGGCAGTGGAGCCAACGATCTGTACCGGCTTCCCGATCAGTACAAGCAGGATGACGGCACTTACTTCCAAGAAACCTCCGATGTGGGTCTGTGGCCCTCTTCCGAAGAGAGCTGTGATGTCCCTAAGGGTTCTACCCCATATCCCACCTACTGTGCAGGACGGTGGTTCTCGGAAATGGGTGCGGTCAACGATCCTGCCTACACAGGAAAGCAGACCTTTCCTTCTCCCTTACTGCAGGGCGCTACAGCCAATACGGAGCTCGGAGGAGCCGATGGACACAGTAGCTGTCGTGTTCCTGTGAGGGGGGACTTTACCGGCAGAGGCTTCACCGCAGAGAAGCTCCTGGCTCTGGCAAAGCCCTTGGCCGTTGTACCTCGTACCTTGGAGGCCTGGGTCTACTTCCCGGAAAATATTCCGTATCAAACTCGTGGCGGTGTTATTTTAGGAAATTACCATGAGGCAAATAGCTGTGTGCTCAGCTTTGAGATCTATAGCGGCGGCGCACCCAGACTCTACCTTGCAGACGAGTATGGTCGGGTTACGAATTTACTCTTCTCTAATGTGAGTGTGTACAACGGAGGGTGGAACCATTTGGCCATTGTTATGGACGAGACCCAAGGGAAAGCCCATTGCTATCTGAACGGCAATCCGGCACAGAGCCTTTCTTTGACCGCTTTGCCTCCGGTTCCGGCTTCTTCCTTGGCTGTTGGGGGAGATTACCGTAACGGGAACGGCCAGTATTTTAAGGGACAGCTTCATTCTGTGACCCTTTACGAGGGGGCGCACAGCCCGGATGCCATTGTTCGGGATATGGCAGGTCAAGGCGGCATTCCCTTGGCCTCTTGGGACTTGAGCCAAAGTGCTGACAGCTATAAGGATCTGAGTCCCTATTCCTATCATATCGGTCTGTCCGACCTTGGCAGTAGCTTCTATGCAGGAGAACACAATACGATCAGCAAGAGCTTTCCTGCTGTTCCCGATACGGTAGAGGCATGGATCTCTTTCCCGTCCGATATGGGGGCTTCCACTCGGGGCGGTGTCATTCTGGGGAATTATAGGGACGGAGACAAAGGCATATTCAATGTAGAGATCTACAGGAACGGAAACCCCCGAATTTATTACATTGATCCCAACGGCGCTGTGGTAGACAAAATTTTTAACAAGGTCAATGTGTATACCGGCGCTTGGATCCATTTGGCTGTGGTTCGAGACAGCGCTGCCAAGAAAGCCCATTGCTATATTAACGGCACACTGTCCCAAAGTGTGGATCTGGATGTAACGAGCTTTGCACCTTCCTCCTCTTTGGTGGTAGGCGGTGACTGCCGAAGCAATAATGTCCAATATTTTAAAGGAAAAATTCGCTCCGTGGCGGTCTATGCCGATGCTCGGACAGAAGCAGAGATAGCCGGGGACAAAAATGCAATGGGAAGCGGAGATCCTCTGGCTTACTGGGATGTTCGTGTGAAGGCAAACTCCTATGCCGACCTCAGCGGCAGGGGCTATTCCATCCACAGAACGGAAGAAGGCCCGAATTTTCAAGCCAACGATACCTACAAGCTCTGCAAGGAGTTTTCCGCTATGCCGAAGACGCTGGAGGCATGGATCTGCTTCCCGGCGGATATGGATCCTGCCACACGGGGCGGAATTATTTTGGGCAACTACCCCGGCAAGTGGAACGGTGTTTTTAACTTTGAGATCGGCACCAAGGGGCAACCTCGACTGTATTACAAGGCTTTAGACGGTGTAGTTACGGATGTGGTTTTTCATCAGGTAAATGTGTACACCGGACAGTGGGTGCATTTGGCGCTTGTGCAGGATGTGGCCGGCAATGCCTTGCGATGCTATGTAGACGGTGTTTTGGCACAAACGATTTCTAAAACAGTGCCGAGCTATACACCTGTGGGGCAACTGTGTGTGGGCAGTGACCTGCGAAGCGGTAATGAACAGTATTTTAAGGGCCGTATCCGCTCCGTCTGTGTCTATGGGGATGTTCGTACAGAGGCAGAGATCCAAGGGGACCGAAATAAATTGGGCAACGGAGATCCCTTGGCGAATTGGAATATCCTAAAGTCTGCAGACAGCTATCCCGATCTCAGTGGAAATGGCTATCATATTAACCGCAGGGCTCGCTGGCTCACGGAAAAGGAAGCGGTTACGGACTATGATTTTACCTTTGTGGCTGTTGGAGATACCCAAATCGTAGCCAGAAAGGATAAGGAAAACGGAACCCAAAACCTGAACCGAGTCTACGAATGGATCCTGTCTCAGAAGGCTTCCCAAAATATCCAATATGTTATGGGTCTGGGAGACATTACCGACGGAAACACGGATGCAGAGTGGCTCATTGCCCAAAGGGCGATCCATCAGCTCAACGGTAAGATCCCCTATTCTCTGGTGCGGGGCAACCATGACGGCTCCGATAAGATCAACGCAAGCTTCAACGATCCTTCCGTTTCCCCTTATAGCAATACCTACGAAGGTAGCTTCGACGGTACGCTGAACAATACCTGGCGTACGATCAAGGCAGGTAGCAATGAGATCCCCTATTTGATCATGACTCTGGACTATGGCCCTACGGATCAGGTCTTGGCTTGGGCGGAGCAGGTGGTACAGGCGCATCCAAACCATAATGTCATTATTACGACTCACGCTTATCTGTTCCGAGACGGGACAACCTTGGATAGCGCAGATGTATGTCCCCCCTCTTCCTCCGGGGCTCAGCATAATAACGGAGATCAGATCTGGGAAAAATTCGTGAAAAAGCACGAGAATATCGTAATGGTTCTCAGCGGACACGACCCCTGTGAGAATGTGGTAGTCAACCAAGGGTTGGGAGTGCAGGGAAATGTGGTTACACAGCTTCTGATCGATCCCCAGGGAGTGGATACCACCACCCTGACCGGTGCGGTGGCCCTTCTTCATTTCAGTGCAGACGGTAGCAAGGTCTCTGTAGAGTACTATTCCACCTTACAGGATGCTTACTATCTATCCGAGAACCAGTTTGAGCTTTCCGTTGCTGTGGTAGAACAGCCCTCGGAGATAGAGATCCCCATAGGGCATTCCCTGAATCTGCAGAGCGACATTACGGTGAACTATGCAGTGGAGGCTGCCCGTCTGGATGGATACGAGGGATATTATATGGAATGCAGAATCCCTCAATATGAAGGAAATACCTTTGTCGGAACGGAGACCCTTCGATTGACCCCGGAAAGAAGAGGAAATTACATCTATTTCGTGTTGGAAGGACTGACGGCTGTCAACATGAATGACGAAGTTGAAGCAACCTTGTATATGCAAAAGGGAGGCAGGATCTATCATTCCCAAACTGACTGCTACAGCATTGCGACCTATGCCTATGGGCAGATGGAGAAAGCGGGCATACCGGAAAAGCTGAAAGGTCTTTGCGCAAACCTCCTCCGCTACGGGGCAAAGGCTCAGATCTTTAAAGCTTACCGCACAGACAGTCTTGCAGATGCCGCCATGACCCAGACCCACAGGGCATATCTCAGCGACATGGAGGCCGTGAGCTTTGGGAACAACAATACTGTCCTGAATGATCTGAGTAATGCGAGGGTTGCTTGGGCGGCTAAGGCTCTGAATCTAAGCTCTAAGGTCAGTGTCAAGTTCATCTTCACTCCCGGTTCCTATACAGGCAAGCCGGAAACGCTGAAGCTCCATCTGACCTATGTCGGCATCAACGGAGCAAGCAAGGCGGTGACCGTTGAGGGAGCAGAGCTGTACAGTGCCGAGCGTGATCTGTACGCATTTACTTTTGACGGCTTGCTTGCCGCAGAGCTTCGTACTGTGGTTTCTGCACAGATCTACGAAGGAAGCACCCCTGTTTCCTGCACCCTGCAGTACAGTGCCGACACCTACGGCAACAATAAGACCGGCTCTTTGGGAGATCTGTGCAAGGCTCTCTTTGCCTACTCTGACAGTGCAAGAAACTATTTTGTCGGTTAAGATCCTATAAAAATAGAGCTCTGCGTCCTTTTTATCCTTATAAAAAACGATCTTCCCTTGAGGGGAGCAAGAAAAGAGGCATAATATGAATTTTATAGAAATTGCAGAAAACAGACAATCCTGCCGCCGTTATGATTCGGGGAGGATGGTGGAGAAAGAGAAATTAGACCGTATTTTGGAGGCCGCAAGGCTTTCCCCTTCTGCTTGTAACGGTCAGCCCTATCAAATCACTGTTTGCAAGGGCGAGACGGCAAAAAAAGTGGCGAAGGCAACCCAGGGCATGGGAATGAACAAATTCGCAACGGATGCCCCTGTTTTGATCGTGTTGTCGGAGATGCCCTATGTTGCAAGTGCGGCACTGGGAGCTAAGGTGAAAAAGAACGATTACCGCTCCATTGACATCGGTATCGTGGCGGCATATCTTACCGCCGAAGCAACGGCACAGGGTCTTGGCACCTGCATCCTCGGTTGGTTGGAGGATGGGAAGATCCGTGAAATTTGCGGTTTAGACGGTGCGGTGCGGCTGGTTATCACCTTGGGCTATGCTTCCGAGGAGGATAAGCTCCGCACAAAGAAGCGCAAGGACTTGACAGAGCTTGTGAAAATCATCGAGGAATAAGACAGAAAGAAAGGATCGTATTATGAAACATAGAGAACAAGGAATGGGCCGACGGTGGTTCTATTTGGCGGTGGGAGTCATCGCCATGCTCTTTGCAGGGATCCTCTATGCGTGGTCTATTTTGAAAGCGCCCTTTGCGGCGGATTTTGGCTGGGGGGCTTCGGAGCTTGCGCTGAATTTTACCTTGGCAATGTGCTTCTTCTGCCTTGGCGGCTTACTGGGAGCGCAGATCTCCAAGAGACTTGGGCATAGACCTGCCCTCGTTGGGGCAGGGGTGCTGACGGCTCTGGGCTTTGGGCTGACAGCCTGCCTATCCGGCGCCTCTGTGGGCATGCTGTATGTGACCTACGGCGTTCTGGCAGGGCTGGGGATCGGCATTTCCTACAATGTGGTGATCTCCACGGTGAGCAGTTGGTTCCCGGATCAAAAGGGTCTCTGCTCCGGCTGTCTCATGATGGGCTTCGGGGCTTCGGCACTGGTTCTGGGCAATGTGGCAAACTCCCTGTTTGGGAGTAGCTTGGGCTGGCGAATGACCTTTGTCCTTTTGGGCATTGCCATCGGGGTGGTTCTGATCCTTGGGGCTCTGCTTTTGAAAAAGCCCGGGGAGGATGTACATTTCCCGGAGAGCAAGAAGAAGGCGGCTTTGGCAGAGAACTTTGACCGTAAGGAGTATACTTCCCGTCAGATGCTCAGCAGAGCTTCCTTCTGGATGGCTTTTTTCTGCATTGTCTTCTTGGCGGCAGTGGGAAGCTCTGTCATCAGCTTTGCCAAGGATCTGGCTCTGTCTGTGAAGGCTTCGGAATCTCTGGCGGTGACTCTGGTGGGGGTGCTTTCTGTATGCAACGGTGTGGGACGTATCCTGACGGGGGCTGTTTTTGATGCACTGGGACGGAAGAAAACCATGATTTGTGCCAACCTCCTTACCATATGTGCGGCGGCAATGACCTTGCTTGCGGTGTCTGTCAGTTCCCTGCCTCTGTGCATTGTGGGTCTGTGTCTGTCGGGCCTGTCCTACGGTTCTTGCCCTACTATTACGGCGGCCTTTACCTCTTCCTTCTACGGCATGAAGCATTATTCCAACAATATGGCTCTGATGACCTTCAATGTTATGGGCGGATCTTTTGTGGCAACCCTGTCTTCCAAGCTTCTGGAAAGCACAGGGGGATACACCGTTCCCTTTTTGATGCTGTTGGTGCTCACCTTGGCGGCCCTCGGCATCAACCTGTGTATCCGCAGACCCTGAGGAGGGAGGCAGAGCTATGATAATGTGTACCGAACTGCAAGCCAAGGCTTTCTTCCTCCGGTGTCAAAAAAACTAAAAAGGCTGTGATCTTATGGAAAAAGTGTATACATTAATCAGTGCTATAAAGACCAAAAAAGTTGTAAAATATCTCTTTACAATTTCTCTTTAAACTGGTAAAATTTATGTATAGACTATTGCATCGGGAGGTCATTCTATGGCAAGACAATCCTTGGGGCCGAAAGGTTTTTTGACGGAAGAAGAGAAAAAGAATATGCCAAAGGTAACGAAAAAGCTGTTGCTGCGGATCTTATCTTACTTAAAGCCTTATTGGGTACAATTCCTCTTCGTGTTTGTGGCGATATTGCTGTCTGCGACAGTGGGTCTTCTTCCTTCCATCATTACCGGGCGGATCGTGGATCAGGCTCTTGTGGGGGAGGATCTGGCTCTGCTGATCCGTCTGCTGCTTATGGCCTTTGCCGCCCTTTCCGTCAGTCAGCTGATCGGCGTGCTGGAGAGCTTTATTAACTCATGGATCTCCCAGCGGATCATCTTTGATATGAAGAACCAGATGTACCGTCATTTGCAGTACATGCCCCATTCCTTCTTTACCACAGAGAAGCAGGGGGACATTATTACCCGTATGAACACGGATA
This sequence comes from Oscillospiraceae bacterium, assembly GCA_017391305.1. Classification (GTDB taxonomy): domain Bacteria; phylum Bacillota; class Clostridia; order Oscillospirales; family Oscillospiraceae; genus JAZOXB01. Next base: position 7,777 of record JAFOZC010000213.1, read on the forward strand.
TCAGCGGTGTCAGCACCGTCATCAGCGGCACCCTTTCCAGCATTGTCAGCAATACCGCAACGGTAGTCACCACGCTGATCGCCCTGTTTTCCATGAGCTGGCAGTTGGCTCTGGTGGGCATTGCGGTGATCCCCCTGCTGATCCTGCCTACTCGCAGTGCCGGTAAGAGCCGTTGGAAGCTGTTAACGGAAAGTCAGGCAAAGAATGACGAGATGAATCAGGTCATCAACGAGACCCTCTCCGTCAGCGGTTCTATGCTGGTAAAGATCTTCACAAGAGAAGAAAAAGAATACGAAAAGTTCGTCAAGGTCAACGAGGAGGCCACTCGCATCGCCCTAAAGGAGCGCAGAAGCGGCAAGTGGTTCATGGTGGTCATGGGCATTTTCAGCCAGTTAGGGCCTCTGCTCATTTACTTCGTTGGAGGACTCCTTGTGATCAAGAACCTCGATCCGGCGCTGTCTGTCGGTACCATCACAGCCACGGTGGCACTGATCAACCGTCTGTATCGGCCTGTGGAATCCCTGCTGAATTTGCAGGTGGATTTCACCCGTTCACTGGCTCTGTTTACCCGAATTTTCGACTATTTTGATCGGGAAAATACCATCCTTTCTCCTAAAAACGGGAAGAAACCCGAAGTTTTCATGGAAGACATTGTCTACGAGCATGTAGCCTTCAGCTATGATCCGGCAAAGCCCTTGCTCACCGATGTGAATTTTACCGTTCCCGGTGGGAAGATGTATGCCATCGTCGG
>JAFOZC010000214.1 GCA_017391305.1 Oscillospiraceae bacterium
AAGAGGATGAGATCGGCGACCGCACGGACAATGTGATCAAGGATCTGGTGGAGAAGGCAGAGGAGAAGCTGAATATTCGTATTGATTACGAAAACATGATCTTCGACTATGCCAACAAATACGCCAATACCATGATGGATCAGTCCCGTGAGTAACGCAAGCCCATCAACGAGGGCTTCACCATTGTTGAACAAATCGGCACCGAAGAGGAAGAAACCGAAGCCACGGAAACCGACCCGGAGGAATCCCAAACCGAGGAATCCGAAACGGAAGCCTCCGATTCAGCCGATTGATCCCCAAAACAAAATCCAACGCCCCGCCACAAGCCGGCGGGGCGTTTTTTGAGAGAAATTTTAACGGAAGGGAAATAGTCATGGGACAGGTTTCATTTATCAGAAGGGAAGATACGAATGCGATAAAGGGTATAGCATTGATATTTATGCTGATCCATCACTTTTTTACTTTTCCACAGTGGTGGCCTGAGAATGTATCGTATCCTGTTATAGAAAAAGTTGCGAAATTCTTCAATCAGCCCTTTGCCATTTGCGTTCCGATTTTTGCGTTTTTGACAGGCTATTTTTATTATTCGACCACTCTTTCTGTGGGGACGAGGTGTTATAAGTACTCTATACGAAAGTGTACGGATTTGTGGGTACAGTATCTATTCACATTTGGGTTGCTGTTGATTCCTGCAGTGCTGTTAGGGTGCTATGAATTTCATGTGATGAGGTTTGGTATGGAATGTGCCGGCCTGTATCTCCCAACTATGAAGTTCTGTTGGTATGTTGTTTTTTATTGGATGGCAATTTTCATACTTCCTTTCTTTGCGAGAGGCTGTGACAAGAACCCTGTTTTGTCTGTACTTGCCAGTGTCTTGATCCCTGTGGGCTTGAGCAAGGTCTTGGAGCCGTTTGCAGGCAATGCAGTAATCGGTGTGGTATATGACCTGAGCACCTACTTGATACGGTTTAGCGGTGTGGCATCCGGTTTTGTCTTTGCAAAGTATCGGTTGTTTGAAAAGATAACGGATTTTAATAAAGAGAGCGGTAAACCGATTAGAATCCTCATGCACGTTCTTCTGTCACTCATTGCATTCCTGGGGGTAGGCAATGGTGAGGTATTAGGTGCGGTTGCGGCACCGATGTTCATATTTGGACTGGTGGAGCTATTTCATGAGATAAAGGATCGCAAGCTCTTAATGCCACTTGCGGTGCTTGGAAAATATTCACTGTCCATATGGTTCTTACATAGCATCTTCTTCAATCAGTGCGAAGCTTATACGAAACCGATCCTATATCTACCGCAGTCCCCGGTACTGGTATTTCTTTGGGGCTTGGGATTGTGTTTGATAGCCGCTGTACTGATTGAGATCCCGATAAGATTCTTGACAAAACTGAAGAACAAGGCGTTGGATGTTGTGTGCTGAGCAATATAATCGGTAGACTTTAGATGGTTTTTTGAAAAGGACAGACAACAGAGAGTGTGTAAAATATGGATAGAAAAAGACAAATTCAGGCCATTACCGACAGTGAAGAGGAACGGATGCTTTTGGTTCGGGTTTGTGACAAGTTGGAAAGGGGCTATGAACGGGAGATGCCTGTATCCACCGCCTTTCTGACACCAAGGGAGCAGGCCTTGGTGAAGCAGATCCTGCCTCATGCCCGATTTTGGGGCGGTACGGAGGGAACAGATCGGAAGGTGGCCTATTATCTGCCGGAATATATGAGCAGGGAAGACTACTTTGCCGAGGGTGTGATCTCCTGCCTTCGGGGAAGCTTTTATGAAGCGGATTCTCTCAGCCATCGGGATGTGCTGGGGGCTTTGATGGGAGCCGGAATCCGAAGGGATGCCATCGGAGATATTATCCTTCGGGAAAAGTGCTGTGAGTTTTTTATTCTGTCTGATCTGACAAGATACCTTATGGACAATCTGACCGCCGCCGGGAGACAGCATTTACAGCTGGAAGCGGTAGATTCGGCATCTGTGGAAAAGCCTCCGCAAGCAATGAAGGAGCAACGTGTCACTGTGTCCTCTCTTCGCATAGACAGCGTATTATCGGCGGCCTTCCACCTGAGCCGCGGCAAAACTGCCGAAGCGATCCAAACAGGCAAGGTAAATCTCAATTCCCTGACTTGTCTTAAGCCGGACAAGCAGGTGAACCTGAATGACGAGCTGTCACTGCGAGGTCACGGGAAGCTCCGCATCTTGGAGCTCCACGGTCAAACAAAAAAAGACCGCACCGCCATTACGGTGGGGGTCTTCCTATAATGCGTAATGTCTGCCGAATAAGTCGCCCTTGCGGCTTATTTTGCAGACTTTATACTTATTTCTAATAAAACGGATTAACCGTTTTATTATGCCGCTGATAAGCGGCATGGCGGCAAAGCCGCCAAGAAATGCCGTGTAATACTGTTCTTGCCGCCATAGGCTAAGCAGGATATTCATCCTGCAATAAAATGGTTTTCAAACCATTTTATCAAGAAACAGTATTATACACTGTGTTTTTTCCACCGAGTATCTTTATACCCGGTGGAAAGTACACATTATATAGCTTATTTTGAGATCTCGGTTTTTCGGATGCCGAACAGACAGATCACAGTACCCACTGCACAGACTGCGGCGGCAATGAGCAGGGTGGTTTGTACGGAGCAGATATCGTATAATCTGCCTGCCACCAAGCTGGACAGCACTGCGCCCAGGGTGGTAATGCTGAAGGCCAGACTTTGCGCCTTGGCGGCATTGGCAGGGTCGATGACCTGTGAAATATAGGGGACAACAGCACAGGAGAAAATGGCGAAGGAAGGAGCCTGCAGGCTGTTGGCGGCAAAAAGCAGAGGAATGTTGGGAGCTAAGCCAATGGCAAGGCTCTTCAGCAGGAAGGCTACCACGGACAGGCTCATGAACACGGACATCCGCTTACCTCTGGAAAAACGGCTGAACAGAAACATCACAGGCAGCTCCATAGCGGCCATGAAGGCGGTGAGATTTCCCATGGTTTTTGCATTGCCGCCTACATTTTCGCTGAGATTGATCATGAAGTTGGCAGAACTGTTATGGGCGAAGAACAGGAGCACACCGCCTAACAGCAGGATGGAGAACCGAGGCTCTTTGCGGAAGAAGCCCAGGAGAGAGCTCGCCTCCTTACTCTCTGCATGGATTTCTTTTTTACCTGAGCCCTCCTGTCGGAGCTTAGGAAGGAAGAGAAGCTGAGACAGAAGCTGTACCAAGATCAGGACTAAGGCGGCATAAACAACGACGGAAGCGTTGTAGCTTTCAATGATCCTGCCCAGGACGGTGGACAGAAGGACGAAGCACAGAGAGCCGATGCCCCGTGCAATGCCGTAGTCCAGAGGTAGCTCCTTCTGTTCCGCATCCACACAGAATTTCAGGTTAATGGAATTGACACCGATGGTCACGGCAATGTAGATCGTGTATACAAAGGCGGTAAGCAGGCTGTGAGTGGGCAGGATCAGAAGCTCCGCAAGACACAGAGCTCGAAGGAAAAGGAGAGGATAGCACAGCCTTCCACCATCCAAAGAGGGATGCTTTACAGCCAACGAGGTCAGAACGGGCCCTAATACCGTACCCAAAACATTTCCTGCGGCCATGACAAGACCGAGCTCCGTGTTGGAAAATCCCATAGACTGCAAATGCACTGCCGCAAAGCAAACCGCAATACAAAAGCTCATCCAAAAGCTTCCTTGTACCAGACTGTAAGTAGGTGTAAGATTCTTTTTCTTCAGCATATAAATCCTCCCTTTTTGTAATACGGTGTCATGGTAGCACGGATGGAAGCAAAAGTCAAGAAGACAGACTCGTAGAAATTGGGGATTGACAAAGAGAGGGAATCCTGATAGAATAGTGTGGAAATAAAAAACCGATGACGAAGCCAAGCTGTGCAGAGAGTCTATAGAGAGCAGGGGAGGGTGGAAGCCCTGCGGCAGGAGTACAGGTGCGCCACTTCCGAGGGGCCCGTGAAGAGCGGGACGGCTGATCTCCGTTACAGGATCGCAAAGAGGTTTCTGCGTTATGCAGGGATGAATTAGGGTGGTACCGCGAGTAGATCTCGCCCCTATGGCAGGGGAGAGGTCTTTTTTCTTTTTCTCTCCCACAGAAAAACAGATTTTTTTAGGAGGTTTTTACTATGGCAAACAAAAAGTACGGCGTAAATGAGCTCCGTGAGATGTTCCTGTCCTTCTTTGAGAGCAAGGGACATCTGCGGCTGCCCAGCTTTTCTCTGATCCCTCAGAACGATGCATCCCTGCTTCTGATCAACTCCGGCATGGCTCCCATGAAGCCCTACTTCAAGGGCGAGGTCACTCCTCCCAGCCGCCGTGTCTGCACCTGTCAGAAGTGCATCCGTACCGGTGATATTGACAACATCGGTCACACCGCCCGTCACGGCACCTATTTCGAGATGCTGGGCAACTTCTCCTTCGGCGATTACTTCAAGAAGGAAGCCATTGCATGGTGCTGGGAATTCCTCACCGAGGTCTGCGGCATCGATGCAGACCGACTCTATCCCTCTATCTATGAGAATGACGAAGAGGCTTTTGAGATCTGGAACAAGGATATGGGTATCCCTGCAGAGCGGATCTTCCGCTTCGGTAAGGAAGACAACTTCTGGGAGCATGGCTCCGGCCCCTGCGGCCCCTGCTCCGAGGTCTACTTTGACCGTGGGGAAAAGTACGGCTGTGGCAAGGAAGGCTGTACCGTAGGCTGTGACTGCGACCGCTACATGGAGGTTTGGAACAACGTATTCTCCCAGTTCGACAATGACGGACAGGGCAACTACACCGACCTGGTGCAGAAAAACATCGACACCGGTATGGGTCTGGAGCGTTTGGCTGTGGCCTGTCAGGATGTCTATTCTCTCTTCGATATTGACACGGTTATGAATATCACCAAGAAGGTCACCGAGCTCACCGGGGCATCCTACGGTCAGAGCAAGGAGAAGGATGTCTCTCTCCGTGTCATCACCGACCACATTCGTTCCTCTACCTTCATGATCGCCGACGGCGTTCTGCCCTCCAACGAGGGCCGTGGCTATGTCCTGCGCCGCCTGCTGAGAAGAGCCGCCCGTCACGGCAAGCTCCTGGGGGTCAACAAGCCCTTCCTGTGCGAAGTGGTTGAGACTGTCATTCAGGAGAATGAGGGTCACTATCCCTACCTCCGTGAGCGTGACGAGTATATTACCCGCGTGATCCGTGTGGAAGAAGAAAACTTTGCCAAGACCATTGACGGCGGTATGCGTATTTTTGCAGAGATGCTGGCAGAGCACAAGGCAAAGAACGAGACCGTTTTCAGCGGTGAGGCCGCATTCAAGCTCTACGATACCTACGGCTTCCCCATCGACCTGACCATTGAGATGGCCAAGGAAGAGGGCATGACCGTGGACGAGGCAGGCTTCAAGGCATACATGCAGGAGCAGAAGGTTCGCGCCCGTGAGGCTCGCAAGGCTCTGGGCGATCTGGGCTGGGCAGGCATCGACTTCGGTCAGGATATGCCCTCCACGGAGTTCCTGGGCTATGACAAGCGTAGCTGTGAGGCAAAGGTTCTTGCCATCGTCTCCGAAGAGGAATTCCGTGACGAGATCGGCGAGGGTGTCGAGGCCATCATTGTTCTGGATCAGACCACCATGTATGCCGAAATGGGTGGTCAGGTGGCAGACCACGGTGAGATCACCTGCGGTGAGGCTGTCTTCAAGGTACACGATGTACAGAAGAACAAGGGTGGCAAGTATATGCACTACGGCAAGGTTCTCTCCGGCAACCTGAAGGTCGGTGAGACTGTGACCGCTACCTATGACGATGACCGCCGCAAGGCGATCCGCCGCGCTCATACCGCTACCCACCTGCTCCAGACCGCACTGAGCCGTGTGCTGGGCGACCACTGCCACCAGGCAGGTTCTCTGGTAGAGCCCGATCATCTGCGTTTTGACTTTACTCACTTCTCTGCTGTGACCAACGAGGAACTGCTGAAGGTCAGCTCTCAGGTCATGGATATGATCCTGAACGGTGCTGAGGTTGAGACTCTGGTTCTTCCTGTGGAAGAGGCCAAGAAGCTGGGCGCAACCGCCCTCTTCGGTGAGAAGTACGGCGATACCGTCCGTGTGGTGAAGATGGGCGAGGATTCTATGGAATTCTGTGGCGGTACTCATTGTGACAGCACTGCTAAGGTTGGACCTTTCCGCATTCTGTCCGAGGCTTCCGTTGCTTCCGGCGTCCGCCGTATTGAGGCCTACACCGGCAAGAGCGTTCTGGAGCAGGTGGAGAACACCAACCGTCAGCTCATCCGTACTGCAGAAGAGCTGAAGACTACTCCCAAGGAGCTTCTGACCCGTGCTCATGGCATTATGATGGAGATGAAGGAGCTGAAGCAGGAGCTGGACAAGATGAAGGACAAGCTCTTCAACGGTGAGATCGAGCGTTGCCTCTTCGGGGCTCGTGAGGTAGGCGGCATGAAGGTTCTGACCATTATGCGAAACGACATCGCCCCCAATGACCTGAGAAAGATGGGCGACTTCATCCGTGACCGTGAGAGCAAGGCGGTTGCTGTTCTGGCAAGCACTCAGGGGGAGAAGATCACCCTTCTGGCTGTCTGTGGCAAGGAGGCCATTGCAGCGGGGATCAAGGCAGGTATGCTCATCAAGGAAGTTTCCGCAGCCTGCGGCGGCTCCGGCGGCGGCAAGCCCGATTCCGCTATGGGTGGCGGCAAGGATCTGAGCAAGCTGGACGATGCACTGGCTCTGGTAGATAACTTCGTTGAGAAGTGCGTAGGCTGATAAAGGAGGAAAATATCATGGAAAACTGCATTTTCTGCAAGATCCTCAGAGGGGAGATCCCCTCCAAGAAGCTCTATGAGGACGAGCTGTGCCTTGCCTTCTATGACATTGCACCTATGGCGCCTCAGCACTTTCTGGTGATCCCCAAGGAGCATATT
>JAFOZC010000215.1 GCA_017391305.1 Oscillospiraceae bacterium
AAGCGCTCCAAGGGATGGCTGCCTTGGCAGAAGATGGCATTGGGGAGGGCGGCGAAGGCTTGGAGGATGGGGGTGCTGTCGTTCAGGGGGTAGGAAAGGAAGCGTTCCAGAAGGGATAGGTGGGCTTCCCGATCGGCTTGGATATAGGATTCCATAAGGGGTTCCTCCCGATGTGGATTTCTGATTCGTTGGTAAGCAGGGGTGCAGATTGGGTAAGTCTTCTTCGGGGAGATCGGAGATTCGTATTCGCATTGGTTCTTGTGGAGGGGCTACTCTGGTGCTGCGACAATCCCTCAGTCAGCTTCGCTGACAGCTCCCTTTGCACAAGGGAGCCTTTCGTTGTCCGACATTTCCCAAGACATAGAGATTGGGGGTGAGAGGTGGAGTGCGTTAATTGTCGTTGTAGCCGAAGTTGCGGATGAGGAAGTCGCTGTCTCGCCAATTTTCTTTGACCTTGACCCAGGTGGTGAGGAAGACCTTGGTTCCCATGAAGCGCTCGCAATCCTTACGGGCATCGGTGCTGATCTTCTTGAGCATTGCGCCCTGTTTGCCGATGATGATGCCCTTGTGGCTCTGCTTCTCGCAATAGATGGTGGCATCCATGTCGATGATGCCGTTGTCCCGCTCGGTGAAACGGGTGATCTCTACGGCGGTTCCGTGGGGGATCTCCCGATCTAAGTTCCACAGGAGCTTCTCACGGATGATCTCTGCCATGACCTGTCGCTCCGGCTGGTCGGAGGTCATGTCCTCCGGGAAGAAGAAGGGGCTTTCCTGAGAATATTTGGCACATTCCTGTAAGAGCGCCTCTACCCCGTCCTTGTAACGGGCGGAAATGGGCAGAACGGCATCAAAATCAAATTTCTCCGTATAGGCGGCGATGACGGCCAGGAGCTGTTCCTTATCCTCCACGGTGTCGATCTTGTTGATGACCAGAATGGCAGGAGCGCCGGAGGCCTTGATCTGGGCAATGAGTGCCTCCTCCTGAGGCCCTACGTTGGCAATGGGCTCCACGATCAAGAGGATCAGGTCTACATCCGCTACGCTCTCCTTGACCACATTGACCATATAGTCCCCCAATTTGGTACGGGGCTTGTGGAAGCCGGGAGTGTCGATAAAGACAAGCTGGGTATCCCCCTTGGTATAGACACCGGAGATGCGGTTACGGGTGGTCTGGGGCTTGTTGGAAACAATGGCGATCTTCTCACCGATCAGGCGGTTCATGAGGGTGGACTTGCCCACATTGGGACGGCCTGCAATGGTAATCATGGCGGTTTTATTCTTCATGAGAAGCTTCCTCTTTTCTTAAGTAATATTCAAAATACATCTGATCCTCGGCGGGGTTTTGGTGTCCGTCATTGACCACATCCACCACACCGCCCATTTTGTAATAAAATTTCTGAGCAGGGAGATTGTGGGTGTTACAGCCGTTGAAGAACTTGGGGATGCCCCGTTCCTCGCAGATGCGGCGAAGGAGGGCAAAGACCTTGCTGCCCAGTCCCCTGCCCCGATATTCCGGCAGGAGGTACAGGGCATTGAGGCAGAAGCTGTGATCCTTCAGGGGGACGTGGGGTGTGCCGTAATAGAAGTAGCCCACACAGAGCTCCCCGTCCATAACAAGGTAGAATTCCTGATTCCTGTCCATCATGCGGCGGCGGTCTCTTGCCATGTGCCAGCCGATGTCAAAGTCATCGATGGCATGATCGGGATAGATGCCCCTGTAGGTAGTGTCCCAGACCTTCTGACGGGTACGGGCTAAGGTCTCTAAATCATGGAAGCCCGCTTTCTTAAATTCGATCATCTCAGTAGCCCCAGAGAGGAGGCAATGATCTCCTCCCGAATACGCATCTGCCGTTTCATAGGCCCTTCATCCAGATGGTCATAGCCCAGAAGGTGGAGAACGGAATGGATGGTCAGGTAGCCCAGCTCCCGTTTCAGGCTGTTGCCGAAGCGCTTGGCCTGATCCTTTGCCCGCTCCAGAGAGATGCACATGTCTCCCAAGGGAAGAAGTCCCGTCTGGGGATCTAAAAGCCGGGACACATCCTCAGGGAAATGCTCCGGCTCAAATTGGAACATGGGGAAGGACAGCACATCCGTCTCCTTATCAATGTTACGGGTGGCGGCATTGATCCCACGGATGCCCTGATCGTCGGTAATGAGGATATTGATCTCACAGGGAGCATGTACCCCCTCTAACTCCAAGGCGGTCTTGACGGTGCGATGGAGGAGGAGGGTGATGGCAGGGTTCTTATCCTTCTTGTTGGCATAACGAATGATGAGCTTCATTTGTTATCCTTCTTTCTGTAAAAAGTTTTTTGAGTAGGGAGCTTCTTCTCCCCTGCTTCGTAGGCGGCGATGATCTGCTGTACCAAGGCATGGCGGACAACATCGGAGGCCGTCAGGCGGCAAATGGCGATATCCGGAATATTGTCCAAAATGCGGATGGCATCCTTCAGGCCGCTGGTTTTGTCCGAGGGCAGGTCGATCTGGGTCACGTCACCTGTAATGACGATCTTAGAGCCGAAGCCCAGACGGGTGAGGAACATCTTCATCTGTTCCCGTGTGGTGTTCTGTGCCTCGTCCAGAATGATGAAGCTGTCGTCCAAAGTCCTACCCCGCATGTAAGCAAGGGGAGCGACTTCGATATTGCCCTTTTCCAAATACTTCTGGTAGGTCTCTGCTCCCAGCATGTCGTACAGGGCATCGTAGAGGGGACGGAGGTAGGGATCGACCTTGTTCTGCAGATCACCGGGCAGGAAGCCCAGCCTCTCCCCTGCCTCTACGGCAGGTCGGGTGAGGATGATGCGGTTGACCTCCTTGGCACGGAAGGCCGCTACGGCGGCGGCTACGGCAAGGTAGGTCTTGCCCGTTCCCGCAGGGCCCACACCGATGGTAACGGTGTTCTTGGAAATGGCCTTCATGTAGCGCTGTTGGCCTAAGGTCTTTGCCTTAATGGGCTTGCCCTTGGCGGTGATACAGATCACATCCTTTGCCATCTGTCCGATCTTGTCGTCATTGCCGCTCTGCACCAGATCGATGAGGTAGCGCACCTTCTGCTCGTCAATGGTCTCCCCCTTTTGGGCAAGGGTAAGAAGTCCCTCGATGGCTCGGGCGGCCTTGTCGGCGGCTTCCTCGTCCCCGGAGATCTTCAGCTCTGTGCCGCGGTTGGTGATCTTCACATGGAAGGTCTGCTCGATGCGTTTTATGTTCTCATCAAAAGATCCGAAGACATTGATGATCTGTTCTATCCGTTCTGCGTTGATGATTCGTTCCATTGGATCTCTTCTCCTTCAAAGGGGGACTCTATGGGAAGGGCTCGGGACAGAAGCTCCCGACAATTGCTTTGCGCCCTGAAAATATAGAGACCTCCGTTTTCAAAACAAACACTTGCGGTCTGCTCCACCTGTCCTGCGATCATAGAG
>JAFOZC010000216.1 GCA_017391305.1 Oscillospiraceae bacterium
GGAAAGACCGCCTTCACCAGAGGCCTCGCCAAGGGTCTGGGGATCCCCATGAGAGTGACCAGCCCCACCTATACCATCGTCAACGAATATTCCGGAGGCAGATTAGAGCTGTTCCATTTTGATATGTACCGTCTGGGCAGCAGTGAGGAGCTTTTCGACATCGGTTGGGAGGACTATCTCCTGCGTGGAGGCGTCTGCGCCGTGGAATGGAGCGAGAAGGTCTCCGATGCCATTGAGGATCCCATTTGGGTCCGTATCCACAAGGCAGGGGACGAGGAACGGATCATCACTGTGGAAGGAGGCTCCGACTATGAAGATCTTGAGCTTTGAGAGCTCTGCCAAGGCAGGCAGTGTAGCTCTCTTGGAGGATGGACGTCTGGTAGGAGAGTATTATCAGAACTGTGGCCAGACCCACAGCCGTACATTGCTGAAAATGGCAGAGGATCTGCTGGCAAACTGCGGTGTAGACAGAGTGGATGCCGTTGCCTGTGCCGCAGGCCCCGGCAGCTTCACAGGTGTCCGCATCGGTGTCGCCGCCGCAAAGGGCTATGCCTGGGGCGCAGAGCTTCCCTGTGTGGGTGTGTCCACCATTGAGAGCATGGCGCAACAGGGTCGGAGCTTTGACGGCCTTGTGTGCTGTGTGATGGATGCCCGTCGGGATCAGGTCTACCACGGCCTGTTCCGTTGCAAGGATGGCGTCCTTTCCCGATTGGTAGAGGACTGCGCCATCTCCATAGCAGAGCTGGAAGCAGAGCTGAAGCCCTATACCGAGCCTGTGCTCCTGATCGGAGACGGGGCCCGGCTGTGCCACCAAGCTCTGGGCTATCCCTGCGCCCCGGAGCATCTGTGCATGCAGAGAGCCTCCGGCACCGCCTTGGCCGCCTATGATGCGCTCCTCCGTGGGGAAGAGGCAGACGGTGCCACCCTTCAGCCCAACTATCTCCGCCTGTCCCAGGCCGAACGGGAACGCAATGCCAAACTGCAGACCCAATCTTCCCAATAATACTATATGAATATCGGAGGTTATTTTATGGAACGAGCAAAAGTTTATTTTACCACCTTCCGCACTACCCTGAGAGAGAATTTGCAGCAGAAGCTCAGCCGTTTGCTTCTCACCGCAGGCATGGATCAGATCGACTTTGAGAACAAGTATGTTGCCATCAAGCTCCACTTCGGTGAGCCGGGCAACCTTGCCTATCTGCGTCCCAACTATGCCCGTACCGTGGTGGATCTGGTGAAGCAGTTAGGGGGCAAGCCCTTCCTGACCGATTGCAACACCCTCTATGTGGGCGGCAGAAAGAATGCCTTGGATCACTTGGAAAGTGCCTATCAGAACGGCTTCAATCCCTACAATGTCGGCTGTCACCTGATCATTGCCGACGGTCTCAAGGGTACCGATGATGTAGACGTCCCCGTAGACGGAGACTATGTGAAGAATGCCAAGATCGGCAAGGCCCTCATGGATGCAGATATCGTCATTTCCCTGACCCACTTCAAGGGTCACGAGGCCACCGGCTTCGGCGGTGCTATAAAGAACATCGGCATGGGTGGCGGATCCCGTGCCGGCAAGATGGAAATGCACTCCGCCGGCAAGCCTGTGGTTTATCAGGACAAGTGCATCGGCTGTGGCGCCTGTGCCAAAGCCTGCGCCCACGATGCCCCGGTGCTGGAAAATAAGAAAATGCGCATTGACCTCGATAAATGTCTGGGCTGTGGCCGCTGTATCGGTGCCTGTCCCGTGGATGCCATCGATGCCGCCAATGATGAAAGCACCACTATCCTGAATTGCAAGATGGCAGAGTACACCAAGGCCATCGTTCAGGGTCGTCCCCAATTCCACATTAGCCTCATCTGCGATGTTTCCCCGGTCTGCGACTGCTACGGTGTCAACGATGTCCCCATCATTCCCGATATCGGCATGTTCGCTTCCTTTGACCCCGTTGCTCTGGATCTGGCCTGTGCAGAGGCCTGTATGAAGATGCCCCGTAGCCCGGAGCACAGCTTTGAGGGCAACAGCGGTGATCTCTTTGCAGACCTCCACCCCGTCACCGATTGGAAGGCACAGATCTCTCACGGCAAGAAGATCGGTCTGGGTACCGACGAATACGAGCTAATCCAGATCTAAGATCCTCGCCAGCTCTCGGACAGAGCGTTCTCCGCGGATGCGCTGAGTGATGCGTCCCCCTTCCAACACGATGGCAGTGGGCAGACCCAAGATCCGCAGACTCTTTGCCATCTCCTCATAGCGGCCTGCATCCAAGGCACAGCATTTGAGTCTGGGTTTGCAGAGTCCCTCTAATTCCGCAGGTGGCATAGCTCCGGTGTCATGGACGCAGATCAGCACAGGCTCCCGAGACAGCTCTACCTCCCTGCGATAATTCCTCGGTGTCAATTCTATCATAAAGCAACCCCTCCCTTGCACCATAGCTTGTGCAAAGGAGGGGTCGTTTATGTGTCATATCAGTTCTCCCTTTCCTCTGCGGGAAGGAGACAGCCGTATTTGTCGAAGATCATGGCTTGGATTTGGAAGCCGGAGAATTTTGCAATTTCATCCAGTTTCGCCTTCTCCGGGAAAGAGCCAATGAGGGTGAAGGAGATCCCCTTCTTCCCTGCCCGTCCCGTACGGCCGATGCGGTGGATATAATACTCGTTCTCGTCCGGTACGTCAAAGTTGATGACACCGTCCACATCATCTACATCTATGCCTCTGGCGGCAACATCTGTGGCGATCAGTACGGGAAGCTTGCCTTTGCGGAAGGTTTCCATCGTGCGCTCCCGAACGGATTGCTTGATGTCTCCGTGGAGACAGTCCGCATGGATCCCTGCCCTGCGCAGATCGTCCGTCAGCCTCTGACACATGACCTTGGTATTGCAGAAAACAATGACCCGTTCAAAAACACCTGCCTCCAGAATGCGGAGCATGGCAGTGGTCTTTTCCAATCTGGGGACAGTGATGGAGTACTGGTCAATATCCGGCTTTGATTCCTCCTTGGCCTCTACGGTGATCTCCACCTCGTTGCGCTGATACATCCAGCTAACGGTCATGACCTCCTGAGAGATGGTAGCAGAGAAAAGTCCCAGATTCTTGCGGTTCTTGATGCGGTTCAGGATGGCAGTTACATCATCGAAGAAGCCCATATCCAGCATGCGGTCTGCCTCGTCCAGAATCACTGTCTTGATCTTATCGAAGCGGATATTCTTCCGATTATAATGATCCATCAATCTGCCGGGAGTGGCAACGATGACTTGGGGCAGATTCTTCAGCGCCTTTAGCTGGGGCTCCATTCGCTGACCGCCGTAGAGGACAGCCACGCGGATGTTTTTATAATACGTCAATAAGCCTCTCAGCTCCTCTCCGATCTGGAGAGCAAGCTCACGGGTAGGTGCAAGGATCAGACCCTGTACACCGGGCTCCTCCGTATCGATATGCTCTAACATCGGTATGCCGAAGGCAAAGGTTTTTCCCGTTCCTGTAGGTGCCTTTGCAATGACATCCCGCCACTGAAGCAGAGGGGGAATGGCCTCCTGCTGTACCTTGGTGGGCTCGCTGACCCCCTGCTTTTCCAGCGCCCGAAGGATCTCCTCGCTGACTCCCAGATCGCGGAAGGATCGTGTTTGTTCCATAAAGTCCTTCCTCCTTCTTTAAGCTTGCCCCAGGGGGCGGATCGTCTTGCGGTAGAGGACTACCATCATGACGATACAGTAGGTCAGGGATGCGCTCTCTGCGATGGGGAAGGCATACCACACCAACTCGATGCGGTCGGAAAGGGACAGAAGGTAAGCCACAGGGATCAGAACCACAAGCTGACGGCAAATGGAGCAGATCATGCTGTGGATGCTCTTACCCAGCGCCTGGAAGACATTGCTGAAAATAATGCCCACACCCGCCGCTACAAAGGGGATGCTGATACTGCGCAGGGCAGGGACGCCCACCTCGATCATCTCTCCGCTGGGGTTGAAGAAGCCCAGAAGGAACTCCGGCGCTAAGTGGAAGAGGGCTGTTCCCACAATCATGATACTCACAGCGGCAAAACAGCCAAGGCGGATGGTCTTCATCATACGCTCCGGCTTCTTTGCGCCGTAATTATAGGCGGTAATGGCAAGGACAGCATTGCTGATGCCGAAGACCGGCATAAATATGAAGCTCTGGAGCTTAAAGTAAGCACCGAAGGCCGTGGAGCCGGTATGCCCCAAACCGGGAGCAATAGCATCAAAGCCCTTAAGGATGATATTCAGGGTAGAATACATGATAGATCCGATGGCTACCATAATAATAGAGGGAATGCCGATGCCCAAGATCCTGCCCATAGTCCTGCCGCAGGGACGGAAACCACGGAAGGACAGGGATACGTCGGGATTCTTCCGCAAATTGAAGTAAATGCCCAGAAGGAAGGCAATGATCTGACCAATGACCGTTGCCACTGCGGCACCTGCCACCTCCATGCCCAGACCGAAGGGCATGGTGATGAAGCCAAAGAGAGTATCGCCCTTTTCCAGAATGAGAATGGGGTCGAGAATGATGTTGATGACCGCGCCGGTGCCCTGGGTAAACAGGGTATAGGTAGAACGGCCTGTGGATTGGAGCAATCGCTCCATCAGAAGCTCACCGAAAATACCGAAGGACAGGATCGTAACGATGGAAATGTACCGAGTGCCGTAGGCAATGGTCTCGACATCGTGGGTCTGGGTCTTCATAAAGGGCTCTGCAAGGAACATGCCGAAGAGGGCAACCAGAATCATGCCCATAGCAGACAGCAACACACCGTTGCGAGCCACACGGCTGACCTGCTCCCTATCGCCGGCCCCAAGGGCGCGGGACAGGAGGGCATTGACACCCACAGAGACACCTGTGGCAATGCCGATCATAATATTCTGCACCGGGAAAGCAAAGCCAACCGCCGCCAGAGCATCATTGTCTGTCTCGGAAATGCAGGAAACCACAACGCTGTCCACTACATTATAGACAGCCTGTACCAGCATGGACAGAGCCACCGGCAGTGCCATCTGGAACAGCACCTTTCGCACAGGCATAGTACCCATTTTATTTTCTCTTAAGCTATTCATCAGATTCCTCCACCATTCTTTCCTTGATTTAATTTTTACCGAGATATTGTAAAAGAAAGCGTGAGGAAAAGCAAGAACTATTTTCTGAAATTCGCAGAAATTGTTTGTAGATACTCGAGTGCGATAGTATTGACATATGATTAACAACGTATTATAATACACTCAAGACATAAACGCAACTATTTTCTAGTCTTCTTGATGCCCTATACAATGTACATACTGAGAGAATGGATGTTTTAATGGCTATTACGGAAAGCGCCATGCAGGACTGTATAAGGCCAATAATCAACTATATTTTAGCTTGGATGCATTGGATTGTTCGCATGAGTAAAATGATTTCATTGGGCATTGGACATTGACGACCGTCATCGCATATATGTAAATAGATCTTTAGAAAATAGACTTTTGCGCAGATGTATTTTTGTTGCAACACAAATAACAATAATCTGTCGTTTCTCGTCCATGAATGCAAATATATCTCTCATTCATCTGTCCGTCTATAGGTCATCATTTGAACATGTAATAAATAATTTTAAGAAAGAGAGCGCCTCTTTTGAGGGTGTCCAGGCTATGCAGAAATTTGAATGTATAATGAATCAATCAGAATTAAACTACAAACGCTATCGGAAGTTAATTTCCGCTTATCAACGTAAAGCTTCTGACTTGGTTTGTTTTGTAGGGGCAGGTTTGTCTCTGTACTCGAAAGCATGGGGCGAACCTTTCACGAGGATTGTTGAGGATTTAAAGTGTAAGTTAGATGATAGACACACATACTACTGCCGTAGGGAAAACCAAATATCCTCTTCTATACATCCTGATAAACAGGAACATCAACGTACTATAGCTGAAATAATCGACAAACTAAAGAACGCCATAACGCAAATAAAAGACATAGACGAAACATATGTTAAGCAGAAACTCTTCATGGAAGCTGGCGATGAAATTAATAAAATTTTAGAATGTCTGTGCAAGCCGCAAAATATTATTACTGGCAATAATGGTGATAACAA
>JAFOZC010000217.1 GCA_017391305.1 Oscillospiraceae bacterium
TACCCTCTCCCTATTCTATGATGCAGGTACAGGGGGCTGGGAGGAGGCTATGGACGTCTACCAAATTGATCCCCATTATTTGGATAATGACTACTATCTAACGATCATTCGGCCCCTAAACGACAATATCCGCAGAGAAACCAATGTCAATTCTATTCAGCTTCGCTTTGACGGCTTGCAGGATCTCATAGAAGGAACGCCCGGTAAGGTCATACTGGATCATATTTACATTGGCCCCGCCGAGGAGATCCCCGACCCTGTTTATGGCTATGATTCTTCCTATTTAGACGATAGTCTTCTGTCTAACGGCACCAGTCTCTTTGTGGAAGGCGCAGGCTATAATCTTAACGGTACAGCCACCAAATATACGGAGGTTAGCTTCAAATTTAAGGGTACCGGCTTTGATATTATCAGCCGAACCGGCCCTAAGCAAGCAACTCTGGATATTTCTGTGAAGGACTCCAAAAACAATGTAGTCAAACACGTTACTCTGAACAACAAGGGTGAACTGGATCTGTATCAGATCCCTGTATTTTCTCTGCAAGGTCTAAAATATGGAACCTACACCGTTGTTATTGGCGTAAAAGCAGCTGTAGAAACCAATTACGAGTTCTTAAATCGCGGCGGAGAATTCTACTTTGATGCTGTAAGGATCTATTCCCCCATCGACACAACAAAAGCAAGCAACTCTGTGGCCCTCGGCTTCCATAATCAGCAAAAAGAAGGATTGCCCCATATTAAAGAAGTTCGCAATCTTCTTCTGGAAGCCGCTGACTTTGATGCCATAACCGACGAAACCCAAGGTGCCCTCTTTGTGGACATGGAAATCAGCACCGAGCCTCCCGTCTCTACAGAAGCCGATGGTTCCCCCACGCCCACGGAAGAATATGATCCGAACATCCAGGTAACCGGTCACATCAGTGCCAATGTCTACACCTATAACAAGGTTGGTCCTAAAAATGAGGTCTACCTCGATCCGGGACAGGCTGTGGTCTTCAAACTGCAGTTCCCCCAAGGAGAGGTCCCCGTCAGCATGGATTTAGGTGTCAAAACCATTACGGGCGGTGGCGGCAACGTAGCTGTCGGCTTTGTAACCAAGGAAAGCGATCTTTCCGATCCTTCTATGGTAGCCGATGATCTGTATGTCACCATCCACTCCTGCACCTCTCAGTATTATGCTCTGGATACTACTGCCATTGCTGAGTCTCAGGGGAAAGATCTTTATCTTGTAATCTATAACGATTCTGCAGAAAAGACTTCGGCAGATGCCGCCGCAAACCGAGTGATCTCTATTACGGACATCAAGATCGTATTCGAGGATCCTGCCATTGATGCTCCCGAAGACGAAACGACCGACCCCGAGATCTGGCCCGAATCTGCCTCTGTGGCTCCCAACAAACGGAATACATCCTCCGATACCGGGGAAATGGTACAGTTTTTCGTAGACAATTCCACAACCAAGGCCGCTGAAACCTTTGTCCGCACAGTTGTTCAGAAAGCAGCCGTTGATACAGGTGCTCTCTTGCGACATAGTCTGAACTTAGCAAGTGATATCTCTATCAACTATATCCTTCCCAAGGCACAGTTAGAGCATTACGAAGAAATTCGGTTAGAATGCGTTCTCCCTGTCTACGACAGAAATTATCAGGTAGGAAGCCGCAAGATTTCCCTCTCCCCTGTAGAAAAGGGTTCCTACTATTATTTCACCTTAGACGGCCTTACTGCAGTTCATACGAATGACATGATTCAAGCTACCCTGCATATGAGTCAAAATGGCAGAGACTATTACAGTCCCACAGATTCCTATTCTATCGCAACCTATGCCTATGCCATGCTGAATCAGTCTGCCTCAAGTGCAGAACTAAAGGCTCTGTGTGCAGAACTGCTCCGTTATGGTGCAGCTGCCCAGTTGTTCAAGGGCTATCGCGCCAGCGCCCGAGGGGATGCCGCTATGACAGAGGAACAGCTTGCCCTCCTGACTCCTTTAGAGGATGTTTCCTTTGGAGTGCAGAATGTCACTATGGACAGCTTAGATGCTCCTACTGTAGGCTGGATTGGCAAATCTTTGGATCTTAACTCCCGTGTAGGTGTAAAATTCATCGTAGATCTCAGTTCTTTCCAAGGAGATAAGGACTCTCTCGCCCTACATGTCACCTATACAAATGTAGAAGGAACTACCGTAACAGCAGAGGTTCGTAGACTGAAAGATTATCTTCCCTCCCGTAACTGGTATGCATTTTCCTTTGATGACCTTTTAGCCGCTGAACTTCGTACCACCCTTTCCGTTGCGGTTTTCGCAGGAGAGGAACAGGTATCCCAATCCCTTTTGTATCGCCCCGATACCTACGGTAACGGAACCGCAGGAACACTGGGAGAACTGTGCCGCGCCCTCTTTGCCTATAGCGACAAGGCAAAGGCATACTTCAGTTCAAAATAACTTCTTCTTTCGCACAATTTAACCCAAAGAAAACGGACTCACTGCCACATTCCAATGTGGCGGTGGGTCCGTCTCTCTATTGCACGGATATTTCCGCACAGGTCAGGGGGGAAGGCGCTTGGCTCGGGCTTCTCCGATCCCTCAGCCCATAGAACGAACGGTGGTCTGTACGCTTCCGTCGGGGTTTCTGCTGAAGCTTACCATACTCCAGCCAAGAGGGCAGTCCTCCAGTGACCTGCTCTCCTGAAGGGTAAGAGGGGAAAAACAGAAGATATCCGTTGCACCCTTGCTCTGTCCCCTTGCCACTGCCGCTTTCAGGCGCTCCATGCGGTAGAAATCACAGATCAGCTCCCTGCAGGGGCTTTGCACATACTTCTCTGCCAGTGCGCCGTTTGCCAGAATGCGGCGGAGCTTCTCTATCTCCGTTGCGGACTCATCGTTCAGGATCTCACTGTAGGCCTCCACAAAATCGAAGTACATTTGAATCATGGTTTCCTTGGCATACTGCTTGGAAAGATGGAGGTAGATGTGCCTCTGTGCATCCATCGCACTGAGGAATAGAATAAAATGCTGTAGCCTGTCCCGAAGCTCCGTGTGGAAGTCCAGTGTCTGCATGAACAGTCTGGGATGTGCGGCAATAAAGTCCGCACTCTCTTCCAGCCCAATGGCACCTGCCTGGTCAGAAATATGCTTGGAGGGTGTCAGGCGATCCCGATACTCTTCCCCCAAAGCAGTCCCCGGCAGGAAGGCGCAGAGGTGCGCCTGAACCTGAACGTGCTTCATCTTTAGCATTTCTATCATAAGGCTCAGCGTTTGGGAAAGATCCTCTTCCGTTTCCTGAGGGAAGCCGTAAATAAAGGAGGTCAGCACCCGAACATTGTACTTGCCGATATATTCCAGCTGAGGGAGAACCTTGTCTAACTTCAGATTCTTGTTGACCAGCTTCTGCATTCGGGGCGAGCCGGTTTCGATGCCCAAATAGAGCCAGTTAAGACCGGATTCTGCCATGATCCTCACCAGTTCCTCATCAATACAGTCGGAACGGGCAGAGCAGTTCCATTTCACCCGGAAGTCCAGCTCCCGAATGAGCCGACAGGTTTCTATTACCTGCTCACGGTTCATCGTGAACATATCATGCTGGAAGGAGAAGTAGGTCACACCGAATTGATCGTGGAAATACTTCAGCTCCTGTACCAGCCGCTTCGGGCTCTTCAGGCGGTATTTTCTGCCCCAGAAGGTTTTGGTACTGCAATAGGTACAGCCGAAGGGGCAGCCTCTGCCCGCATCAATAGAAAAACAAATCTTGGGGTCGATCTCTCCGCCCTCATGGAAGCCGGAATAATCCGGCACAGGGAGGCTGTCCAGATCTGCGATCAGCTCCGGCTTGGGATTGGCGCAGACCTTATCTCCCTGACGGTATACCAGCCCCCGGACGCTGTGGTCCGGCTGACCTGCAAGAAGGGAAGAAAAGAAGGGATATACGGTGCTCTCCCCTTCCCCCCGACAGACATAGTCCACATAGGGGATCTCCTCCAAGGTTTCTTCTGCGGTAATATCGGACTGAGGGCCCCCCAGAACCACCTTGCAGTCCCACTGCTCCTTCACCCGACGGGCCATCTCCAGCATGGTATGGTAGCAATCGCAACGGGTATAGAAGGACAGGATCCGAGGCTTCTTTTCCAGGATCATGGCAGTGCCTTGGGCAACCAGTTCCTCAAAGCAGCAGAGATTTCCGAAACGGCCGAAGGGCAGGATCTCCACCCCGATCCCCTGCTCCCGCAGGATGGTGGCAAGGATCATAGTACCTACCGATTCCTTCAGTACATTGGGAGAAGTGGTAGGCGTAATAAATAATACATCTATCATAACAGTGCCTCTTTCTTATATAATGTGTACTGAACAACGCAAATGTCCTTGAAAGCCAAGGCTTTCAGGACTGTTATGCGTTGTTCAAGTGCAAGATTTTTGCGGTTTTGCCGCAAAAATCTTGCACCTTTCCACCGAGTATAAAGATACTCGGTGGAAAAAACACAGTGTATAAAGTCTGCAAACCTATAAAAACGGCTGATAAAGCCGTTTTTATACTTATTTCTAATAAAACGGATTAACCGTTTTATTATGCCGCTGGTAAGCGGCATGGCGGCAAAGCCGCCAAGAAATGCCGTGTAATACTGTTCTTGCCGCCATAGGCGGTGCAGGATATTCATCCTGCAATAAAATGGTTTTCAAACCATTTTATCAAGAAACAGTATTATAGGTCCCCACAGCATGGCTGTGGGGAATAAGTCGCAAGGGCGACTTATTCAGCAGACATTATATAACAGCGGAGCATCAGGTTCCGCGGATCTGCATCACCACTTCGCCCTTATCATTCTTGGACCAAGTAACCATGCACCAGTTCTCGGGGCAATCCTCCAAGCCTTCACAGCTTTCCAGATCACGGGGAGAAACGGAGTAGAAGTCCGTAAAGGGGACAGTCTGTCTCCCGGACAGGATGTCACAGCGGACAGTTTGCTGACGATAGGCCTCGTTGATCTTTGCATCATAGGGGCTCTTTCCCATACGCTCTCTCAGACCGTCCTTGGCGATGACAGCACTGCGCTTTTCCTCGTCGGTAAGGCTGTCATCCTCCAGGATCTGCCGATTGGCCTCCAGGAAGTCAAAGTACATTTGGATCTGTCCCTCGGTGGAGTAGCGCTCCCTGTAGTACATGTAAACAGGGCGCATCATATCCGCCACCTTCAGGAATAAGGGGAAATATTGCAGACGGCTCCGCAGAGGCGTGTTGTACTCATTGAAGTACATAAACAGCTCCGGATGGGCCTCAATAAAATCGGAGCATTCCTCCACACCGAGATCTCCTGTCATATCACAGCGGAGAGTCGTGGGGATCAGATCCTGTCGGTACTGCTCAAAGAGAGCCGTTCCCGGCAGGAAGGCGCACCGATGCATTTGTACCGTAATGTGCTTCATTTGGATCAGCTTCATGGCAAGATCCATCGTGTAGGAAATATCCTCCTCCGTCTCCTCCGGGAAGCCGTAGATGAAGGAAGCGGTAATACGAATGTTCTTGGAGCGAATATAGGACAGCATATCCACAATACCGTCCAGCTTTAGATTCTTGTTCACCAGCTTCTGCATCCGCACAGAGCCTGTCTCGATGCCGAAGTAGATATGAAGCAGGCCTGCATCGATCATAGCATCCATCAGCTCCCGATCCACACAGTCCAGACGGGCGCTGCAGCTCCAAGTAGCACGGAAGGGCAGCTCCTTGATGAGGCGGCAGGTCTCCAGCACCAGCTTCTTATTCATCGTGAACATATCGTGCTGGAATACATAGTGCCGTGCGCCGAAGAGGTCGTGGGCCTGTTGCAGCTCACGGACGATCCGTTGAGGGCTCTTCAAGCGGTATTTTCTGCCCCAGAAGGTCTTGGTACTGCAAAAGGCACAGCCAAAGGGACAGCCCCGACCTACATCGATGGGGAAGGCGATCAGAGGATCTACGAAGGAATCCTCCGGGAAAATGCTGTAATCCAAGAAAGGAATGCTGTCTAAATCCTCAATGAGGACAGGTCTGGGATTGACGCAGATCTCCTCTCCCCTGCGGTAAACCAGTCCCGGCACAGACAGATCCGGCTCTCCTTTCAGTATAGAGGAGAACAGAGGATATACCGTCGTCTCTCCCTCTCCACAGCAGATATAATCCACCCAGGGGATCTCCGCCAGTGTCTGTTTTGCCACAATATCCGCCTGAGGGCCACCCAGAACGACGGTACAGCCCAGCCGTTCCTTCAGGATCTCTGCCATCTTCAGCATAATGTGGAAACAGTCACTGCGGGTATAGAAGGACAGGATCTTGGGCTTCTTCTCACAAATCAGCTCGATGCCCCGTTGGAAAAAGGCAGGAAAGTCCTCGGGATCTCCAAAGGCAGAGAAGGACAGAATATGGGACTCTATGCCCTTCTGTCGCAGAATGGTTGCCAATAACAGAGGGCCTACAGATTCCTTCAGAATATTCTTATCGCCGGTAGGTGTTACAAACAGGATCTCTCTCATGATCATACCTCTCATCGTATCATTCAGAAGAGGGGGTTACTCTCTTATTTGATTATTATATCGAAAAAACAGAAATAAGTAAAGAGAATTCTACAGTTTTTTACTCATTCTTCTCTTTCCTATGAGAAATCAGCCAGGGAAGCAGATCTGTATGCTCATAGACCCAGTCCCAGCAGTCATGTCCCACACTGTGCAGGAGGATACATTCCGGTTTTCCTCCCGCCTGTCGTACCGCATCGACCATGTTCAGGGTCTCGGACAGGGGGACGGTATCATCTGCGTCTCCGTGATAGGTGCGGATGGGAAGCTTCTCCAAGCGCCATGCTCTCCAGGGTGTGCCGCCGCCGCAAACAGGAACGATGGCCGCAAACTCTGCCGTATAGCTCATAGCCAGCTCCCAGACCGCATAGCCGCCCATGCTGACACCGTTGAGGCAGACATTCTGTACATCTACATTGGGCTCGCTGTCACGGATCAGACGGATCAGCTCCATGAGCTCGTGGATCACCGTGACCCAGATAATGTCCCTGCTGAAAAGCTGGGGTGCCAGAACAATGGCACGGATCGGCAGTCCGCCGTCAAGATATTTGGGGATGCCTAAGCGCTTGATGTCATTGATATCCGTCCCCCGTTCCCCTGCCCCGTGGAGGAACACCACCAGAGGCAGCTTCTCCCCCTCCTGCAGATCGGTGGGCTTTGCCAAAATATATTGGAGGGAAAAAGAGGGCTTTTCCTTGGAACGGAAGCTCCGAATTTCCTGTGTATACTGTGTCAGCATGATTCCATTTCCTCCTTACATTTCTGCAGAAGCTGTCTCAGCTCTGCAATATCCTCTTCCGTAGTGGCCCAGCTTGCCGCCAGACGCACCACGCAACGGTCTTCATCCAGCCGCTCCCAGAAGCTGTAGCGCAGGTATCGGGACAGGGTCTTTCGCTGTTTCTCTGTCAGTATCACGAAAATTTGATTGGAAATCAGGGGCATGTGGAAGCTGTAGCCCATTTCTTCAAAGGCATCTCGGATCTCGGTCGCCATAGTCATGGCATGGCGGCTGATTGTAAAATACAGATCATCCTGAAACAGAGTGTCAAACTGGATGCCGATCAGCCGTCCCTTCGCAAGCATGGCGCCATGCTGTTTGACCTTGGTGATGAACTGTTTGGGGCTCTTTCTCGGGAATACCAGAGCCTCTCCGCAAAGTGCGCCTACCTTCGTACCGCCAATATAGAAGGCATCGCAAAGCTCCGCAAGAATGGGCAGGGTCACATCGTTGCAGGGAGAAGCCAAGCCGTAACCCATACGGGCTCCGTCTATATACAGCTTCAGCTCATAGCGGTCACAGAGCTTGCGAATCTGCCGCAATTCTTTTTCGGAATAGAGCGTGCCGTACTCCGTGGGCTGGGACAGATAGACCATACCGGGGAAGACCAGATGATCCCGACTTCCGTCGGCAAGGAAGGTCTCCATATAATTTTCCAGATCTGCGGCATTCAGCTTCCCGTCCTTTTGGGGCAGCTCCAGCACCTTGTGACCGGTGAATTCAATAGCTCCTGCCTCATGACAGGCAATATGTCCCGTCTTGGCGGCTAAAACGCCCTCATGGGAATCCAGCATGGTATCCACGGTTAGCTGATTGGTCTGTGTGCCGCCGGAAATAAAATACACCTCTGCCTCGGGACAGTCACAAGCCCCGCGGATCCTTTCCGCCGCAGACAGGCTGTAGCGATCCGCCCCATAGCCCGGCTCTTTCTCATAATTTGTCTCTGCCAAGGCCTGCAGGATTTTCTCGTGACAGCCCTGGATATAATCGCTCTCAAAGGATAACATCATCTTTCCTCCTATGATTTTTCTTTCTTAAGAAACAGTATGCAGGGACTTTATCCCAGGAAATAGGCTTTTGCGGAATCGGAGTAGGCAAAGAGGGCTTGGCAGAGCCTTAGGAGAATGCCGGATTTGCCGTTGCCGTAGGTGTCGGCGCTGTATTGCAGGGTATTGGAAACCTGAGTGTTGCCTGCGTATACAGCGGCATTGATCACCGTTCTCAGTTCTGCCGCCATGAGTCCGTCAAAGTCGAAAACATAGAGGCCTTCCTTGCTATAGGCTACAGGGTTCGTGAGGGTGGCCTTCCCCACAGTTCCGTCCGCCTTGCGGTAGGACAGGCGGAGGGACAGATTGGAGAGATCTGCCACATAGTATTCCGTATTGATGATAAATCTGATCGTAACCTTAGAATCCAAGGACAGAGCCTTGCCTGCCCAGAGGATCATGGGGGCGTCCATATCCTCGAACTGAGTGTTGAAATTGCCAAAGCTGACCCCGTCCGGATCCCTGAGCAAGGCCATGTGATCCGCAGTCATGGCACTGTCTGCAAGGGCAGCGGTGCGGTAGCCCTTGTAGCTCTGGGCAGTTGCTCCGTAGCGGAGCAATTCAGCGCACAGGCTCTTGAGGCTTGCAGATGCCTTGGGCTTATTCAGCTGATTGTAGGCATAGGTCGCCACGCTGTAAACATCTGTCTTAGATACCGCCCGTTTGCCGTTACCTGTCATATAGAGCGTGGCTTCAACGGTATCATTCATCTGCACTGCGGTCATGCCGTCCAGAGTGAAATAATAGTAGCTTCCGTTGAGCACAGGCTGAATGGTAAGGGTCTGCACCCCTGTCTGCACATTGCCTGTATACTTGGGGATCACACACTCTAAATAGAAGCTGTCATAGCCCTCTAAGAGGCTCGTCTGTACCGCATAGTTGACAGAAATATCGGAGGCCAGATTCAGGGAGTGACCGATGACGATACTCTCGTCCACCGCGGGCTTATCGGCAGCTCCACAGAGGCACAGGCCGTTGTCAAAGCTGTGCGCCTCAGAGGAAACCTTACTGCAGCGGGTACAGCTAAGCTCATGGCTCTGACCCAGATCCCTATACACATAGTCGTGTCCCAAACGGGGCAAAATCTGTTGCTCCCGCAAGACCTCTCCGCAACGTCCGCACACCTGCCCTTCGGTAAGACCGGAGCCGGTACAGGTGGGAGCTTTCCCGGGAATCGTCTGTACCTGATGTCCCCCTGCGGGGATCACCTGACAGCCACTGAGGACAAGCCCACAGGTCTCACATTGGGTTCCCCCACTGCGTCCCTCGGTGAGACAGTCTCCGGGGATCTCCGGGATCTCGACGACCTTATGACCTGTGGGGGGAATCGTCTGCTGTGTTTTCA
>JAFOZC010000218.1 GCA_017391305.1 Oscillospiraceae bacterium
ACTAACATCACAATTTGTAAAATAAGGAGAAATGGATATATGAAGGCAACAGGCATAGTTCGCAGAATTGACGACCTCGGTCGTGTCGTGATTCCTAAGGAGATCCGCCGTACCCTGCGTATCCGAGAGGGTGACCCCTTGGAGATTTATACGGAGAAGGATGGGGAAGTGATTTTTAAGAAGTACTCTCCTATGGGGGATCTGCAGGATTTTGCGGCGCAGCTTTGTGATTCTATTGGGAAGAACACGGGGCATATTGCGGCGGTGGCGGATCGGGACAGTATTATTGCTGTGGCCGGGGCGCCGAAGAGGGATCTGTTGGAGAAACGGAATTCTGCGGAGCTGGAGCAGCTTATGGAGCAACGGAAAAATTACCGTTACCGTCGGGGAGAGGAGCGGCTGCGACCTGCGGAGGCGGTGGAGCGGTATCATCTGGGGGTTGCGGCACCCATAATTGCCGAAGGGGATCTTATGGGCTGTGTAATGCTGCTGTTGTCAAATGAAAACGATGCGGAGCCTACAGAATCGGAGCAGAAGCTGGCGCAGACCGTAGCGGGCTTTCTGGGAAAGCAGATGGAAAGCTGAGGAAAGTATCGGGCAGAAAAAAGTGCATTCCGTATAAAGAAAGGCCGTTGCTGTTCTCGGGCAACGGCCTTGGATTTTTTACAAGGAGGGGCTTACCGGCTGACCCTGCCTTCTTCCTGTGCCGAAGGGGAATGTCGGGAGGGGCTCGGTTTTAAGGTCTGCCGAATAAGGCGCTGCTGCGATTTGTCACCATAGCCTTGCGGTGGGGATCTGCAAAAAATGGCTGTTCGGTGCCGACGTTTGCAGAACGCAGACATTACCCACGGGCTTGATCCCTGCGCAACGCTGTCGGAAAGCCTTGGTTTCCGAGGGCGATTGCCTTGGTCGGTACGCATTATCATCGGAAAATCCTCCCTGCGGCTTGACAGAGGCGGGGGAAGTGTTATAGTATAATGCTCATAGAGTACCGTTGCGAGAAGGTGACGGTCGAAATACGATTTACATTGGAGAGAATTATGATCAAAGAACTGATACATGATCCGATTTTCCTTGCCTTGGCGTCGGAGGAAGCGACGAAGGAGGATCTGCAGGTTGCGGCGGATCTGCTGGAAACCCTGAAGGCGCATAAGGAGACCTGTGTGGGCATGGCGGCCAACATGATCGGTGTGCGGAAACGGATCATCGCCTTTGTCCTGGAGGACGGAACATATATGACCATGCTCAATCCTGTGATCCTAAAGGCGGAACAGCCTTATCAAACGGAGGAGGGCTGTTTGTCCCTTTTAGGCGGCCCACGGAAGTGCAAGCGCTACAAGAAAATCAAGGTACAGTACCAAACCACAGAGCTACTGACCCGAATCAAGAGCTTTGAGGGCTGGACGGCACAGATCATTCAGCACGAGGTGGATCATTGCAAGGGTGTGCTGATTTGAGGAGGGGGGAAGGTCTATGAATAGGATACTTATCCTTTCTGTTCTGCTTTTCCTTCTTGGGGGGACGAGCCTGTATGTTGCTCACCGTCTTTTCCGAGGTCTGAGCTGCTTTTGGGAAGGGCTGAAGCTTTGGCAGGTTTTCACGGTGATCCTGCTTCTTGTGCTGTTTGCGGTACTCGGCTTCCTCCGATCTATGTTGCCTGTGTCAAGGAGTATCAAGGATATTTTTGCATGGGTCGGCGGCTACGGTATGGGGGTACTGCTGTATTTGTTGGTGTTTACCCTGATGGCGGATCTGCTGCTTTGTCTGCCTCGGCTTCTGAAGCTTTCCTTTACGGCCCATCCGCTGTACCACGGCTTTGTCACCTGCGGAGTGTTTCTGCTGACAGTGGCGGTCTGCTTGTGGGGCTTTATTGGTGGAAGGCAGATCGATCATGTTACTTATGAGATCTCTTTGGAAGACAAACAGGACATCTCCGATCTCAAAATAGCCCTGATTAGCGATGTGCATTTGGGTGCTTTGGGCTCGGAGGAACACTTGGAGAGGATCGTGGAGGAACTCAATGGGTTGAAGCCGGACGTGATCTGCATTGCCGGAGATTTCTTCGATACGGATTTTCACTCCATTTCAGATCCTGAAAAGGCGCTGGAAACCTTGCAGAAATTGCAGGCGAGCTATGGCGTCTATGCTTGTTTGGGGAATCACGATGGGGGAAGCACCTATGGGAAGATGCTGGATTTCCTGAAGGCTGCGGATATTCGGCTTTTGGATGATGCCTATACTGTCATTGATGATCGCTTCATATTGGCAGGCCGTTTGGATGCAAGTCCCATCGGCGGCTACGGTGGCAGGAGACGAAAGGACTTTTCTCAAATGGCTGATTGGGAAGACCTGACTATGCCCGTGGTGGTGATGGATCATAATCCGGCAAACATTGATGAATACGGCGGTAATGTGGATCTGATCCTTTGCGGACATACTCACAAGGGACAGGTTTTTCCTGGGAATCTCATCACAAAAGGGCTGTATACTGTGGATCACGGCTATTATCGGAAGGATGCCCAAAGCCCCCAAGTGATCGTTACCTCCGGTGTCGGCTCTTGGGGTATGCCCATGCGGGTGGGGTCGGATTGTGAAATTGTGCTGATCCGATTTTCTGTGGATTGAGGGCTCTGTCCTGCCATCTCTATCTCAGGTTCGTCCGAAAAGATCGGCCGAACAAAGCAGATTCGGGTGGGAAGAATGGAGCATAAGTGATACCACAAAAACAGGATCTGACTTCAGGACAGGCACGTAAGGGTCACCGGCAGTTGAGCAGAGATGCTCAAGGTCGGCGGCCTTTTTCTGCGCTTGTAACTTTTTTGTGTCTTGTGGGAAAGAGGGCTTGTGTTTTATGGAAAAATCAAGTAGAATATAAGTTAGTGTGTTTATACTTGCGGTATAAAGAAGGTGCTTTATACCAAGCGGAAAGGAATGGAATGTATGAAAAGATGGATGAAATATGTCAGACCCCATATCAGATCCTTTATTCTGGGCCCCTGCGGAATGATCATCGAGACCATCGGGGAAATGTTTATGCCCCTGATCCTGAGTTTGATCATCAACGACGGCTATGAGGGAACTCTGACCGTAGGAAAGAGCATCGGCTATGCGGGGATCCTCATTGGCATCGTGCTGCTGATGATGTCCGGCGGTGTAGCGGGGGCTTACTTTGGCTCTAAGGCTTCGGTGAATTTTGCCGCAGACCTGAGACGGGATGTGTATACGAAGATCCAGAAGTATTCCTTCTCCAATATCGACAAATTCTCTGCAAGCTCTCTGGTGACCAGAATGACCAATGATGTGACCCAGCTGCAGAATTTTGTCAACATGCTGCTCCGCATGGCTCTGCGGTCTCCGGGCATGTTTATTGGCGGCATTGTTATGGCGATCAGCCTCCGTCCCTCCCTGTCTGTGGTGCTGGGGGTCACTATGCCGATCATGATCGTGGTAATCTCACTGCTGATCAAGATCAGCATGCCCCGCTTTGCCATCCTGCAGAAAAGGGTGGATAAGCTGAATGCTACGGTTAGAGAGAACGTGACCAATGTGAGGGTCGTAAAGTCTTTCGTCCGTGAGGATCTTGAGAACGACAAGTTCGAGATCGCCAATGCAGAGCTGAAGAACTCCGGCATGAATGCTGTGAAGGTTATGATCTATATGATGCCGGTTATGAACCTCTTCATGTATGCAACCGTCATTGCTCTGATTTGGATGGGGCATAAGGAAGTTCTTAACTTTGGTATGCCTGTAGGAGATCTTTCTGCCTTTATCACCTATGCGACACAGATCCTTTCTTCCCTGATGATGGTGTCCTTCCTCCTGATGACATCCTCCCGTGCCATGACCTCCGCAAAGAGAATTTGCGAGGTTCTGGATGAAGTTCCCGACATTCAGGATGGGAAAAATGTGAATGTCGAGCGCAAGGTCAATTCCGGAGAAATTGAGTTCAAGAATGTCAGCTTCCGCTATTACAAGCACAGCGAGGAAGCGGTTCTGGAGCATATCAACCTAAAAATCAAGGCCGGAGACACCGTAGGCATCATCGGCTCCACCGGCTGCGGAAAGACCACTCTGGTGTCTATGATCCCCCGACTTTACGATGTGGATGAAGGCGAGGTTTTGGTAGATGGCGTGAATGTCAAGGACTATTCTCTGGTCAATCTCCGAGACGGTATCGGTATCGTCCTGCAAAAGAATCTCCTGTTTGCCGGCAGTATTGCAGACAATCTCCGTTGGGGCGATATGGAAGCCTCCGACGAGGAAATGATCAAGATGGCCAAGTATGCCGCCGCAGATAAGTTTGTTTCCACCTTCCAAGAGGGCTATCAGACAGAGCTGGATAAGGGTGGCAGTAACCTCTCCGGCGGACAGAAGCAGAGATTGTGTATTGCAAGAGCTTTGCTGAAAAAGCCTAAGATCCTGATCCTGGATGACTCCACCAGTGCAGTGGATACCGCAACAGAGGCTCAGATTCGGGAAGCCTTCCGCAACGAGATCCCCCATTGCACCAAGATCATCATTGCCCAGCGTATCAGCTCTGTCATGGAGGCAGATACGATCGTTGTCATGAACGACGGCAAGATCACCGGCATCGGCACCCATGGGGATCTGCTGAAAACCAATGAGGAATACAGCGAGATCTACTACTCTCAGATGGACAGAAAGGAGGCGTAATGCTATGGCAAGATCCTTAGAAGAACTGAAGAAGCAATATAACATCGTCTCTCACGGTCAATCTCTCAGAGGCGGCGGCCCCGGCAGCCGTGGCAAGATCAAGGGGAAGCCCAAGGACATCGGCAAGACGGTTTCCCGTCTCCTGTCCTATGTTGGGAAATACAAGTTCCGCCTGATCCTGGTCTTTGTCTGCATGATCTTTACGACTCTTTCCTCCCTCTGCGCAGGATATTTGATCGTTCCGATCATCAACCGTGTGACACTTGCGGTGAATCCCGAGGCGGTGCTGAAGCCCAGTGCCATTGCAGAGCTGGCAGATAGGATCATAGAGGCCTTCGTTTCTACCTCCCTGATCCAAGGTCTTATGACAAGCACTGCGGCGGAGATCAGCGTTTACGTTGTGGCTGCGCTGATCATTCTGGGAAGTGTCTATTTTATCTCTTCCGCCGGCAGCTATCTCCAGGCTCGTTTGATGCTTTCTGTCTCTCAGGGCTCTATTCAAAGCATCCGAAACGACCTTTTCCGCAAGCTCCAGACCCTTCCTGTCCGATATTTCGATTCTCACCCCACCGGGGAGATCATGAGCCGCTTCACCAATGACGTGGATAACATTGATGTGATGCTCAATAATTCCCTGACCTCCGTGGTCAGCGGTGTGATCAGCCTTTTGGGTACGTTCCTCTTTATGATCACCACGAACGGTTGGCTGACTCTTATTACCGTCCTTTTTGTTCCCTTGATGATTTATGCCGTAGGGATCATCGGGAAAAATTCCGGAAAATACTTCGGTCAGCAGCAGGCAGCCTTGGGTGCGGTCAATGGCTATATCGAAGAGACCATCAGCGGTCAGAAGGTCATCAAGGTCTTCAATCACGAGGACGAGTGTATTGAGGAAATGAGCCTCATTAACGAAGATCTCCGCTCCAAGCAGGAGAAGGCCCATTTCTGGGGCGGTGTTACAGGCCCTGTCATGCACAACCTCAGCCTGATCTCCTATGCCGTTACTCTGGGAGTAGGCGGTATACTCATCGTTCTGACCGGCTTCACTCCCGGCGAGCTGACAGCCTTTGCCAATTATTCCAAGCAGTTTTCCATGCCGATCAACCAGCTATCCATGCAGGTTTCCACCCTCTTTGCGGCCCTTGCAGGTGCAGAGCGTGTGTTTGGTGTTATGGATGAAGCCCCGGAGGAGGCAGATTGCGAAAATGCTTCCACAGAGCCCATTCAGGGACATGTGATTATGGAGAATGTGACCTTCGGTTATGTCCCGGAAAAGACCGTCCTGAAGAACATCTCCCTCTATGCCAAGCCGGGGCAGAAGATCGCCTTCGTAGGCTCTACCGGTGCGGGCAAAACCACTGTCACCAATCTGCTCAATCGCTTCTATGACATTGAGCAGGGCAGTATTACCATTGACGGCAGACCCATTCAGGAATATTCCCGGGAGTTCCTGCGGAAGAACATTGCTATGGTTCTGCAGGATACCCACCTCTTTACGGGAACTGTTATGGAAAATATCCGTTACGGCAGATTGGATGCAACAGATGAAGAGGTGATCGCCGCCGCAAAGACCGCCAGCGCCCACAGCTTTATTATGCGTTTGGAAAATGGCTATCAGACGGTTCTGGAAGGGGACGGCGCAAACCTGTCCCAGGGGCAGAGACAGCTTCTGAATATTGCCAGAGCCGCCCTTTCCAAGGCACCTATTCTGGTTCTGGACGAGGCTACTTCTTCCGTTGACACCCGTACGGAACGGCACATCGAGCGTGGCATGGATAGATTGATGAAGGACAGAACCACCTTTGTTATCGCACACCGTCTGTCCACCGTCCGCAATTCCAATGCCATCATGGTTCTGGAACAGGGAGAGATCATCGAACGGGGCGACCATGACGATCTGCTCAGAATGCAGGGACGGTACTACGAGCTCTATACAGGCAAGAAGGAACTGGCATAAATAACGGGAACGAAAGGGAAGTTCTTATGCAATTAACCAAGGACAGGGTTTTCGCAGATATTGCTCTGCTGCCGATATCCTATAAGACAGCAGATGTTGACAGACTGATTCGAGCTTATGTGAGGCAAAAGGCAGATCCCACGGCTCTTCGCCCCTTCCTTTTGTCCTACCCGGAGCTTCATAGGATCTATTTCTATGTTGCTCTGAAGCAGATCCCTTCCGCAGAGGGACGGATGGCGTTTATTCATGAGAATCTGCTGTTCAATGACTGGTGGCATACAGATCAGTTGATCGGTTTTGTGTCGAAGCTGGATTTCCAAACCGCTCTGGAATACGGAGCAAACTATACAAAAGATCCGGATCCCTTTATCCGCCGTTGGGGCTATGTTCTGTTCATTTCTCCTCTGGGACGGGGACGGGGGAAGGAGCTGCTACCACTAATGAGGAACGATGACCATTATTCTGTGCAGATGGCACAAGGCTGGCTCACTGCGGAGCTTGCCGTGTCAGAGCCGGAGCTTGTCTATGATTGGCTTGTCCGATGTGATCTGAAATACAACATTACCGGGAAAGCAGTGCAGAAGATCCTTGATTCCTTCCGGATCTCTAAGGAATGGAAGGAACGCTTCCGAGCCCTGCGCCCGATGCTGAGAGAAAAGGGAAGAGAGGCTATATCATGAATATCAACAGATGGATTCTTGCTCACTTTAGCCCCACCGGAGGAACCAAGAAGGTAGCAGATGCCATTGCAAAGGGCCTTGGCACAGAGGTCGTGGATTTGGACTTGAGCCGAGAAACTGCGGAGTTCAGCTTGATGACCGAGGATGCCCTGATGGCGGTACTTCCTGTCTATGCAGGACGTGTGCCCTCTATCGCTTTGGAGCGCCTGTCTGCCATAAAGGGGGAGGGGCATAAGGCTGTGGCTGTTGCGGTCTACGGGAATCGGGAATTCGACGACGGCTTGTTAGAGACCAAGGATGCCTTGGAGGCACAGGGCTTCACTGTGATCGCCGCCGCGGCCTTTATTGCGGAGCATTCTATTGTGCGTTCCGTTGCCGCCGGACGTCCGGACGAAGAGGATGAGAAAATTGCCCGTCAATTTGCCGCAGACATTATGGCTAAGCAGGAAGGCTCGGCACCTGTTCAGGTGCCGGGGAATCGCCCCTATGTAGAGCCCCATCCCTCTGCCTATCATCCTGCTGCAGGGGATGCCTGTGTAGCTTGCGGTGTATGTGCGGCGAACTGCCCCGTGGGAGCGATCCCCTTCGGTGACCCCGGCTCCACGGACAATGAGCGCTGTATTAACTGCCTGCGTTGCGTGCAGATCTGCCCCATGCAGTGCCGTGCTTTGCCGATGCCATTCCTGAATTGGATCACCAATATGCTGGCAGAAAAGGCCGCAGGCTATAAGAAACCTGCGATTTTTCTGTAACTCTCCCGAAGCATAAAAGATGGGAACCTTCCGACTCCCGGCTGATATATCATAACAAATACAGACCCGATGGATTTTTTCCATCGGGTCTGTATTTGATCGACATATTGGAGTTTTCAATCACAAAAAACTTGAACTTTTATCACCTTTTTGATACTTGCTTAATACTAATCTCCCAAAATCTGCACCAAATTCATCTTCGTCTTCATCATCTAGCAAATAAAGGAAATCGCTTTTAGGTTTTCCAATCCTGCTATCTCCAAAATCTAACACACCACATACTATATTTTCTTCATTAAACAATACATGATTAAGGCTAAAATCACCATGTAATAAACAAAAGTCTTTCCGCTTGATTGGCAACACTTGTCTTTCATTATGTAACTGCAATAAAAATCGTGCTATTATTTCTGCATTTAAAGCCGTTGTCTGTTCATCCACTTTCAGGAATTCTGTTTTTGACAATTTTTTCCCTTTTAATCGTTTAGATGCAAAATACACAAATTCTTCATTTCCAACAGAAAATACACCATCAAAAAGAACATTAGGTATCTCCAAATATACCGGGGGTTCTAATTTACGCAATACATGCATTTCGTTTTTTAAACATGCACTAGCTTTTTTGTGTTTGGGGAGTTTAATAACAATTTCATCATTAATGCAAAATGCTTCCGAATGGTTGCCACTTCCAAGAAACTCAATTGTATTTATTTGTATAGATTTCTCTATAATATCTTTAACTATTTCTTGTGAGTATTTCATTTTACTTTTCCCCTCGTGATACACTCTTGCTCAGTTCGCGGCATTCGGGAAATCTTGTTCCTCTTGATAGCTCATATTTCTACGATTGCCCTTGTAGTGGTTCTCGGTGATTGCTGCAAGGCCGTTTTTGCAGTATTTCTCAACAAGATCCCCTACATATCTGCAGTTGTAGCCGGTTATTTCTGCAATTTCTCGCAGGGTCTTTCTGTCCGAATGCAAGCTCAGAGCCAAAAGACATTTTCAACATTTTTGTCCTTGTTTTTCTTTCGTGCCGCTTCGATTTCTTGTTTGTTTTCCGGTGTTATTATGTATTTTGCTTTCATTTTCATCACCAATAATATTACCACATATCATCGGAAATGTCTATCATTCCGGAGTCTTTTAGTTGAAGATTAGTATCAGACAGGAATGGCATTTTTGAAGCAGAGCGATCAGAGCAGGTCTTCCCAAAAGTCCGGAACTTCCCTTTGTAACGGTAGAACCAAGGAGCCCCCCCACAGGACGAGGGGACGGCTCTGTGTCCTGCATCTGCGCTACCCGCCGAGTCCTTGACTCTCCCACCGTCCATCGATGCCCACCAAGCTCTTGGCTCTCCCGACCGGAGAGCTGGCGCGAAGCGCCTGAGAGGGCTCACCGCACCGATTCTACCGACAAGCTACCCTCAGATCCACTGCACCGATTCCTTATACGAAACTGCATTCCTGCACGAACCGTCTGCACATCCCTCTCCCCCTCCCTTCGGGAGGTACCTCTCCCGGAGGGAGAGGCAAGGGCTGTGTGCAA
>JAFOZC010000219.1 GCA_017391305.1 Oscillospiraceae bacterium
AACACCGAGTTCATTCTGGACGAGGTTGAGGGCGGCTACTACATCCGTCTGGCTAACTACAAGTACCAGGGCACCAAGGATCAGTACATCGAGTTCTACACCAGCAAGGATGTCTTCACCTGCTACGGCATGGGCGAAGATACCAGCATGTATGTCTTCGACTTCTACGAGGTCAAGGTAGAGGGCGGCGAGGAGCCCACTCCTCCCGAGAGCTCCTCTTCCAGCAGCTCCGAAACCGAACCTCCCACAGTTCCCCCCACTGTTCCCGAAGGCTATGTAGCGATCTACAATGTTGCCAACAGCGTGGTCATGACCACCGAGCAGAGCATCTTCGGCACCAAGGAGCAGTATCTCTCCGCTCTCGCCGTTCTGGAAAACGGCAAGCTCGCCACCGAGGCTACCAATGTGGCCCTCTTTAAGATGACCACCGACGAAAGCGGCATCACCACCTTCGTCACTGCCGATGGCAAGTATCTGGAAGCAGACGGCACCAGCATCCGCTTCGTTGATGCTCCCAATGCCAACACCGAGTTCATTCTGGACGAGGTAGACGGCGGCTACTACATCCGTCTGGCTAACTTCAAGTATCAGGGCACCAAGGATCAGTATATTGAGTACTACACCAGCAAGGGTGTTTTCACCGTATACGGCATGGGTGCAGATACCACCATGTATGTATTCAACTTCTACGAGCTGGCAACCGAGACCGTGGAGAAGGAGGACTTCACCATCCTCTTCACCAACGACGTTCACACCTATGTGGATAACGAAGGCCTGAGATACTCCAATGTTGCCGGTCTGAAGAGCTCCATCGAAGCAGAAGGCACCGATGTCATTCTGGTCGATGCAGGTGACCACGTACAGGGTACTGCATTCGGCGGCTACGACAACGGCGAGAGCATTATCCGCATCATGAATGCAGCCGGCTACGACCTGGCCACTCTGGGCAACCATGAGTTCGACTACGGCATGGCACAGGCTCTGAAGAATGTTGATCTGGCTGACTTCCCCTATGTTTCCGCAAACTTCTACCACGAGGCAAAGGGTGTCCGTGGGGAGAATGTTCTGGATTCCTTCAAGATGTTCACTCTGGGTGGTTCTAAGGTTGCCATCATCGGCGTCACCACCCCTGAGACCTTCACCAAGACCACTCCCGCCTACTTCATGGATGAGAACGGCAACTACATCTACGGTATTGCCGGCGGCAAGGACGGCGCTGCTCTCTATGCAGACGTACAGAAGGCTATCGATATGGCAAAGGCTGCCGGTGCCGAGTATGTTATCGCCCTGGGTCACCTGGGTGACGACCCCGCTTCCATGCCCTGGACCTCCGAAGAGGTTATTGCCAACACCACCGGTCTGGACGCTGTTATCGACGGTCACAGCCACAGCACCGTAGTCGGCGCTGAGGTCATGGACAAGAACGGCAACCCCGTCGTTCTGGCACAGACCGGTGACTACCTGAGCAATATCGGCAAGATGACCATCACCGCAGAGGGCGACATCATTGTGGAGCTCATCACTGAGGTGGAAGATATTGACGATGGCGTAAAGGATCTGGAAGACGAGCTTATCACTGCTGTGGACGAATGGCTGGGTACTGTGGTTGCACAGAACGAAGTTGACTTCCGCATCAGCGACGATGCAGGCACTCGCCTGATCCGCAAGCAGGAGACCAACCTGGGCGACTTCTGCGCAGATGCTCTGTACTATCTCTTCGATGTTACCGAGAACCTGGGCTGTGACGTTGCCATCATGAACGGCGGCGGCATCCGTGCCAACATGCCCGTAGGCGAGGTTTCCTACAAGACCACCAAGACTGTCCACACCTTCGGCAACGTGGCTTGCCTCATCGAGGTTACCGGCCAGCAGATCCTGGATGCTCTGGAATGGGGCGCCAAGAATGCCGGTGTCGGTGAAAACGGCGGCTTCCTCCACGTTTCCGGTCTGAGCTACCGGATCAACACCGCTATCCCCTCCACTGTTCAGATGGATGAGAAGGGCGTTTGGATCGGCGGCCCCACCGGCGCATACCGTGTCAGCGATGTTTACGTTGCAGGCAGAGCTCTGGATCTGACCAAGACCTACAAGCTGGCCGGCTACAACTACACCCTCCGTGATCTTGGCGACGGCTTTGCAATGTTTGCAGGTGCCACCAACATCAAGGACTATGTCATGCAGGACTATCTGGTTCTGGCTAACTACGCAGCAGCATTCCCCGGTGCTGTCATCGGCGGCGGCAACAGCCCCCTGGGCGCTGAGTACGACGACATCAACGGCGAAGGCAGAATTTCTATCGTGAACGAGGCTCCCGCTTGTGAGCATGAGTGGGATCAGGGCAAGGTTACCACTGAGGCTACCTGCATCAAGGACGGCGTCATGACCTACACCTGCACCCTCTGTGGTGAGACCAAGACCGAGGCCATCAAGGCTACCGGTGAGCACAACTACGTAGACGGCTTCTGCACCGATTGCGGTGAAGAGAACCCCGGCGAGCTGGCTGACGGCGAGTATGTGGTAGTTGCCTACATTAACGGCACCTACTACGCTATGTCCAATACCTTTGCAACCAAGATCGACGGCGCAGCTATCACCGTTACCAACGGTAAGGTCGCTGCTGCCGATGCAGAGGGCTATGTGATCACTCTGGGCACTACCGCTGACGGCGGCAGAACCATTTCCGGCGCAAACGGCTATCTCAGCTACGTTTCCGGTACTAACCTGGGCGCAGTTGCAGATCCCTATGCATGGAACGTCGAGAAGGGCTCTGCAGAAGGCACTTGGAAGCTCACTGCTTCTTCTGCCGACACCCGCGGCCTTCTCTTCCAGGCAGGTCAGTACAACCGCTTCGGTGGCTACGCTCTGAGCAACATCGGCAAGGCTGAGTATGCCGAGATCATGTTCCTGCCCGTAGGCTAAGACCGGGACTTAGAATATTTCTCCATTACATGACCGCCCACTCCCCCAAAAAGGAGTGGGCGGTTTTTAGCGGCCTCGGCGGATCTACGACCATAAGAGGGGAATATCTCATATTTTGCGAAAACATGACCTCGGGTCTCTATGGATCCGAGGTCATGCTTGTGATTTGGGCTTATTCCATGTTTTGACAACGGGGTTGGCGCGGAGATTGCGGAAGAAGGCTTGGAGCTCTGCCTTGCATTCTTCTTCCAACACTCCTGCTGTGACCGTAGGCTTGCTGTTGTAGGGGAAGTCAAACAGATTCACCAGAGAGCCGCAGGAGCCGGCCTTCAGGTCAGAAGCACCGTATACCAGCCGAGGGAGTCGGGCGTTAATAATAGCTCCCGTACACATGGGACAGGGCTCCAGGGTCACATACATGGTACAGCGCCACAGCCGCCAGCCAGCTAAGGTGCGGCAGGCTTCGTCAATGGCCTCCAGCTCCGCATGGCATAGGGCGTTCTTGGCCTTCTCTCGGCGGTTTCGACCTCTGCCTACAATGCGGTCTCCGTCCACGATCACACAGCCGACGGGAACTTCTCCCTCTGCCGCCGCTTCCTTTGCCAAAAGCAGGGCTTCTTGCATATATTCTTCATCTGTCATGGGGATATCCTCCTTTGCAATGGGGATTGTATATTTATGTATGGTATAAGGGGCTCTCCTCCAAGGGATACTAAGCCCGGAGGCGATAGAAATGGAAAAACCGAAAAAACTTCCCGACCAACCGGAGCGAAGCTATGAGATCCGTGATCCCAAGCTCCCCGTGATCCACGGCACAGCACCCCATAATCTTGCCCAGGATCACATCCATCCCCGTCCCACAGAGCAGATCATCATTAACGATTCATTATTCTGATTTGTGCGACGGTCGGGAGCGATAAATCGGAATTTGATGTGGTGTTACAGACGCTCATACAGTTGGGTAAGGGTGCGGATTTTTTGGGAAAGCTGAGGGCCGAGGGCATCTCTTTCCATGCGCCAGCTCCAGTTCATGGGGCTGAGGCTGCCGGGGGTGTTCATACGGGCCTCTTCTCCCAACTCTAAATAATCCTGCATTTGGACAATAAAGGTATCGGACACGGAGGCCATGCCTAAACGCAGAAGGGCCCAATGGAGCTGCTCCCTGCTTTCTAAACCTAAATATGCCATTGCATGGCAGAGGCCCTCTTCTCCCACACAGCTCCGCCATTGGAGGAGGGTCTCGTTATCGTGAGTACCGCTGTAGCAGACAGAATTCCTGTCATAGGTGTGGGGCAGATAATTCCCCGGTTCACGGGGATCGAAGGCAAATTCCAGGATCTTCATACCGGGATAGCCGGAGGCCTCACGGAGGGAAAGAACCTCCGGGGTCAAATAGCCTAAGTCCTCTGCAATGAGCCGTAGGTGAGGCAAATGGGTCTGTAAGCTCCGCAGGAAGGCCGATCCCGGCCCCTTGATCCATTTTCCACCCTTGGCATTCCTGTCCCCATAGGGGACTGCCCAGTAGCTTTCCAAGCCACGGAAGTGATCCAAGCGGACTACATCGAAGCGCTTTCCCATCTCTGAGAGCCGATTCCGCCACCAGAGGAAATCATCCTCTGCCATTCTGTCCCAACGGTACAGGGGATTGCCCCATAGCTGACCCTCGGCGGAGAAGGCATCGGGAGGACAGCCTGCTACGGCAGTGGGTATGCCTTCGTCATTCAATTGAAAGAGGTGAGGGGCGGCCCATACATCACAGGAATCATAGGGGACATAAATGGGCAGATCCCCAATGAGCTCTATGCCCAGGGAGTGTGCGTATGCCCTGAGAGCCTTCCACTGTCTGTCGAATTGAGATTGGAGGAAAAGGTAGAAGGCAAAGTCTTCGGCATATTCCTCCTTGCACTGTTCCATGGCTACAGGCTCTCGCAGGCGAAGGGGCTGGGGCCAACGATCCCAGGGCAGCATATTGTGATGCATCTTGATGGCCATGAACAGGGCATAGTCCTCTGCCCAAGGATTTTCTCGGACAAAGGCTGTGGGATCAAAGTTCCGGTCACGGGAAAATGCTTTGCGGAACAGGGGATACCGTGTGGCATACAGCTCGCCGTAATCCACACGCTCCCTGTTGGGGATGGACTTCAGCTCCTCGGGACTCAAAAGCCCTTCTTCCATGAGAAGCTCCGGGTCGATAAAATAAGGATTCCCCCCACAGGTAGAAATGTTCTGATAGGGGCTGTCCCCATAGCCTGTAGGGCCTATGGGAAGAAGCTGCCAATATTTCTGCCCGGCGGCATGGAGAAAGTCTGCAAATGCGTATGCCTCCTTTCCCAATGTGCCGATGCCATAGACAGAGGGAAGGGAGCTGATGTGAAGCAGGATACCTGCGGATCTCATATAATCACGCCTTTCGTTCCCTCATAGTATATCCTATATTGCCGCAGATTTCAACCTTGCTTTTTTGGGTATAAGAGGGTATAATGGAGGAAAGAACAGAAACGGGGGCTTATATATGCAGGTTTGGGATCGGAAGGAACTGATTGAGGTGCCGGAGGTTGGCATCGGTGCGATCCGTTTTGTATACGGGACGGTATTCGGCAGACTCTTGGCAAAGGGTCTTCTGTGCCGCAAATTCGTTTCCGACCTCTACGGCCTGTGGCAGAGGAGTCCTCTGTCTCACTCCAAGGTGAAGAAATTTATGGAGGAGTACCATATCTGCGTAGAGGATTGTACGGAGCAGGACTTCCCCAACTTCAATGCTTTCTTTACCCGTCAGCGGAAGAATGTGGAGGATCATACCGCCCCCCGGGAGCTGCCTGCCATTGCAGACTCCAAGCTGTCTGCTCTGCCCATTGGGAAGAACAGCCGTTTCACCGTCAAGGGAGTGGAATATACTACGGCAGAGCTGTTGGAGGATGAGGACTTAGCCCGTCGCTATGAGGGGGGCTTATGTCTGATTTTCCGCCTTGCTCCCGATGACTACCATCGCTATGCCTTCCCGGACAGAGGTACCGCAGAGGACACCTGTGAGATTCCCGGTGTCCTCCATACCGTCAATCCCATTGCAGGCTCTATGGGAGTCTACCGCCGCAACAGCCGTCACTATACGGTCCTGCACACGGAGCATTTCGGTGAGATGATCCAGATGGAGGTCGGCGCTTTGCTGGTAGGCAGGATCTGCAACCACGGACAGCGCTCCTTCCGCAAGTTAGAGGAAAAGGGCTACTTTGCCTACGGCGGCTCTACGGTGATCCTCCTGTGCAGACAGGGGACGGTCATCATGGATCAAGATATTTTAGACTATTCTGCCAAGGGCATCGAGACCAAGGTGCATTTAGGCGAAAGGATCGGTGAAGCACTGTGAGCTATAAATATTTTCAGAACAAGGACTGCGAATACTTCCCCTGTCACAGCTGTGACGGGGAGGATTTTAACTGCCTCTTCTGCTACTGCCCCCTCTATGCCCTTGGGGAAAACTGTGGGGGCAATTTCAGCTATTTGGACAACGGCATCAAGGATTGCTCTGCCTGTCTTCTGCCCCATAGAGCCAAGAGCTACGATTATATCTGCTCTAAATTTATGGAAATCGCAGAGCTCTGCCGAAAAAAGGAAAAATAGGGCTTGCATTTTCACAAAAAGATGCTACAATAATACCGCACAATGCTGCAGGGAGTAGGAACAGTGCGTCAAGTACCGATGGGATGGGAGGTTGCCCATTGGGCGAAGGAGACTTGTTTTTCAGACAGGCTCTCCGCGATGCTGTTACCGCAACCGCCTGAGCAGGATGCCCCTTATTCTGGGCATAGCATTGTGTATATTTCAACCTCCTCCAATTTAAGGAGGATTTTTTTATGCAAAGAAATAAAGCGATCAGCAATACCGCAACCTTGACGACCTGCGCCCTCTTGACCGCACTGTCCGTGATCTTGGCTCGTTTTCTGGCGATCACCCCGTCGGAATCTGCCCGTATCTCCTTTGAGACTGTTCCCATCTTCCTGGCAGGCATGCTTTTTGGCCCTGTGGCAGGAGCTCTGGTGGGCTTCACCTCCGATTTTATCGGCAGTCTCCTGATGTTCGGCTTCAACCCCATGTTCTGCATTCCCCCGATCCTGTACGGACTTTGCGGAGGTCTTTTCCGCCCCATGCTCCGCAAGACCGAGCTGTGGCGCATTGCCGTGGCTTACCTGCCCCCCATTATTTTGGGCTCTTGGCTGTGGCAGAGTTTGGCTCTGTCCCTCTTCTACGGCGGTGAGGCAAAGGCGGCGAAGTTAGCCTTCTTCTACACCAAGCTGGCAGAACGGGGCATCCAGTTTGCACTGGTTTTCGTGGTGGATGTGCTGGTTGTGTACTTCCTGTGCAAGGCGGGCGTGTTCCGCCGCTTCCGTTCCTGATTCTGATTTTAGGAGAAAAAACATGACGATTCAAGAAACCTTAGACTATATCCATTCC
The DNA here is from genome assembly GCA_017391305.1 of Oscillospiraceae bacterium. Lineage (GTDB taxonomy): Bacteria > Bacillota > Clostridia > Oscillospirales > Oscillospiraceae > JAZOXB01. Next base: position 7,369 of record JAFOZC010000219.1, read on the forward strand.
GTTTGCTGGAAGGGCTCTGTCCCCGGTCTGTCCCGTACCCATGAGCTTCTCCGCCGTATGGGAGATCCCCACAAGAAGCTGAAGTTTGTTCACATTGCCGGTACTAACGGCAAGGGCTCTACCGCCTCCATGCTGGCCTCCGTCTTCCGTAAGGCAGGCTACAACACAGGCCTCTATACCTCTCCCTATATCATCAAGTTCAATGAGAGAATGCAGATCAATGGGCAGATGATCCCCGATGAGGAGCTTTCTGCCATTACCGAGCAGATCCGCCCCCTTGCAGATACTATGGAAGACAGCCCCACAGAGTTCGAGCTGGTGACCTGTATCGCAATGGAGTACTTTGCCCGTAACCACTGCGATATCGTGATCTTAGAAGTGGGCATGGGTGGGGAATTTGACTCTACCAATGTCATTGATTGCCCCGAGGCGGCTGTTATCGTCAACATCGGTCTGGATCACACCGGTGTCTTAGGTCAGACCGTTGAGGAGATCGCCCATGCCAAGGCAGGGATCATTAAGGGTGGCTCTGTGATCATGTACCGCAGCAGCCCCTCTGTAGAGGCTGTCTTTGCCGGGAAGTGTGCCGAGGTGGGTGCAGAGCTTCATCCTGCGGACTTTGATTCCATCAAGCTCCATGATCAGGGCTTCTGGGGTCAGCGGTTTGACTGTGCAGGCAGAGAGGATCTGGAGCTTCCCCTCTTAGGTGAGCACCAGAGGAAGAATACCTCTGTGGTACTGGCAACTCTGGATGTACTGAAGGACAAGGGTTGGAATATTACGGAAGAGAATATCCGTGAGGGCCTCAGAACTGTCTCTTGGCCCGGCCGCTTCGAGCTTCTCAGGAAAGAGCCTGTGTTCTTTGCAGACGGTGGTCATAACCCCCAGTGCATGGAATCTCTGGCGGAGAATATCCGTTCCTATCTCCCCGGCAGAGGCCTGACCGCTCTGGTAGGTGTCATGGCAGATAAGGACTATATGGATATGTTCGCTATGGTTGCTCCCTATATCACCCGTTTTGTCACCGTGACCCCGGACAATCCCCGTGCTCTTCCGGCGGCAGAGCTGGCACAGGCTCTGTCTATTTTCGGCAAGCCCACCACCGTCTGCGAGTCCGTAGAGGAAGGTGTCAGAGCCGCCATCGCCCAGACCTCTCAGGAGGAGGCCGTAGTTGCCTTCGGCAGTCTCTACATGCTGGGTACCATCAGAGAAGCCGCCAAGGAAGCCTGATCTCCCATCAAATCCATAAGGAAAACGGAGCTTTCCCACAACAGGAAAGCTCCGTTTTTTGTTATATAATGTCTGCGGAAGGAAAGCGGGGATTGCTTTGGATCGGTGCTTAATTCTTCTTCCACGTGCCGGGACGGAGGAAAAGGAGAATGGGGAACAGCTCCAGACGTCCGCAAAGCATATTGAAGATAAGAACAAGCTTGGACAGGGGGGAGAAGACGGCAAAATTGCCGAAGGGGCCTACAATGGCACTGGTACCGGGACCGATGTTGTTCAGGGTGGCAAAGACCGCTGTAACGGTGGTTTCAGTACCCAGATTATCCAGAGAAATGAGGGCAACAGAAATCAGCAGGATGGCAAAATAGACGGTCAGGAAGGCATGAGTGCCTTGGATGGCATTTTTTTCTACCTTCTTCTTGTCCATAGTCATAATTTCCACAGCATGGGGGTGGAGCATACGGCGGATCTCAGCCCGCTGGGCTTTAAAGAGGATCAGGATACGGCTGACCTTCATACCGCCGCCGGTAGAGCCTGCACAGGCGCCGACCACCATGAGCAGTACCAAAATGGTACGGGAGAATTCCGGCCATTGGGCAAAGTCCACAGTGCCATAGCCTGTGGTGGTGATGACAGAACCCACAGAGAAGGCGACGTGGTGGATGGTCTCCGATACAGTGGAGAAGTAGCCGCCGGTAAAGAAGAGGTTTAGGGTGATCAGGGTGATGGCGGCGAGGATGATGCCGATATAGCATTTCAGCTCGGAGTTTTGCCAAGCCAGCCGATACTCCTTGCACAGAAGGAAGAAGTAAATGGAGAAATTGACACCGAACAGGATCATAAACACCGTGGTCAGCCCCTGTTCATAGACGGAATAGCTTGCAAGACCGTCACACAGCACTGCAAAACCGCCGGTACCTGCTGTGCCGAAAGCCAGACAGAGGCTGTCAAAGAGGGAAATATTGCCCCAGCCGAAGAGTCTGCCCAACTGATACAGCAGGATCAGGAGCAGGGTCATGGCAATGTAGATGCCGTAGGTAATGGCGGCGGAGGTGCGCATCTTAGGCACCATCTTACTGACAGAGGGGCCGGGAGACTCGGCGCGCAGGAGGTAGATGCTTTCTCCGGACATGGGGACTACGGCCAACATAAAGACCAAAACACCCATGCCACCGATCCAGTGGGTGAAGCTTCTCCAAAGAAGCAGACCGTGGGGAACAGCCTCTACATTAGGGAGGATACTGGCTCCGGTAGTGGTGAAGCCGGAGACAGTCTCAAAGACGGCATCCAGATAAGAGGGGATAGCACCGTTCAGGTAAAAGGGGAGAGCCCCTGCCAGGGAGATGACGATCCAGGACAGTGTCACCATGACAAAGCCTTCCCGTGCGTGCATCCGTCTGCGCTCCTCCTTGGGGCGGAGGAAGAAAAGGATGCTGCCGAGGACGAGACAGAGGATCACGGTAGTAAACAGGGCAGAGAAGTCTCCCTCTGCATAGATCAGTGCGATCACACAGGGCAGAAGCAGGAAGCCTGCCAGAAGCAGGAGTACGATGCCCATGACGGACAGGATCATTCGGTAATTCATGGCTTCATTCTCCGTTTATCCAGAATATCATCCAGATCGTTGAGACCGGTAACGGTGGTAACGACGATAACCATGTCCCCCGGCTCGATGGTATCTCGACCGCCGGGAGTCAGGATATGACCGTCACGGTTGATAGCACCGATGAGAAGGTTAGGCAGCAGCTTCAGCTCCATCAGGGGCTTACCGCAGACCGCGGAGGAATCTGTTGCGCGGAATTCCAGAGCCTCAGCCTTACCGCCGATGATCTTATACAGGGTCTCTACATTAGAGCCCATAGAATTCTGCAATGCGCGGGCAAAACGGACAGTGATATCCGAGGCGATATATCGGGGGTAAAAGACACTTCCCAGATTCATGTGGGAGATCACCTCGGAGAAACCGAAGCGGTTGACCTTGGTGATGATCTTGGCCTTGGATACCGTTTGGGCATAGATGGACATGAGGATGTTCTCTTCGTCTACTCCTGTCAAGGTGGCAACGGCATCCATATAGGAGATCCCCTCCTGAAGCAGGAGCTGTTCGCTGGTACCGTCCCCGTGGATGACGGTGGCCTTGGGCAGACGTTCGGACAGATGCTCACAAACGCTGAGGTTGGACTCGATGATCTTGACCTGTACCCCCAGCGCCAATAGCTGCTCTGCCAGATAGTAGGCGATCATGCCGCCGCCAATGAGCAAGACTCTCTTCACGGGATTGACGGGGATGCCGATCCTGTGGAGGAAGCGTGTGGCGGCAGCGGGCTCTGCAACGAAGCTGATCCGATCTCCTGCCTCCAGACGGAAGCTACCGGAGGGGATATACACATCATTTGCGCCACGCTCTACGGCGCAGATCAGGATGCCGCTGTAGTGCTTGCCCAGTTCGATGAGGGTCATGCCGTTCAGGGGGCAATTGGGGGCAAGTCGGGTCTCGTGGAGCTCCACACGACCCTTGGAGAAGGTCTCGATCTTGGTGGAGGCCGGTGTGCGGAGGAGACGGGCGATCTCAGAGGCGCAGGCTTGCTCCGGATTCAGGAGCATACGCAGATTGATATCATCCTTCACCAGACGCAGGGAGGGAACGTAGTCGGGATTTCGGACTCGGGCAACGGTATTCTTCGCCCCCAGCTTGGTGGCAAGGAGACAGGCGGTGAGATTCTGCTCGTCCGTTGCCATGGTGGCAATGACCAGATCTGCCTCGGGGATCTTTGCGCTTTTCTGGGAGTCAATGCTCAGACCGTCCCCGATACAGCACATGAGATCCAAGGTGTCCGGGCGCTCCATGGCTTCTTCATCCCGATCCAGCACCGTAACCTGATGCTTCTCTTTGGTTAGCTGTTCTGCAAGGGTAATGCCAACCTTTCCGGAGCCGATGATAACGATTTTCATAGAAGAATCTCCTTTCGGGATCAGTATTCGTACAGATCTTTACGCAGTACGGGCATCAATCGCTTGCCGATGAGAGCGGCGGCGAAGAGCTTGAAAATGTCAATAGGGACAAATACGAGGAAAGACATGGTCACGGCTGTGCCGAAGCTCAAGGCCTCTGCACCTCTGTGGAGGAAATAAAAATAAGCATAGGGTGTGCCGATCAGATACACGGAAAGCAGACCCAGTGCGGAAACGAGCCAGATGTTCCAATCGGTTTTTTCCGTCAGAATGCCGGAAACGAAGGAGGACAGGATCATGCCCAGCAGATAGCCGAAGGTGGGCTGTTCCACAGCGTAGAGCAGACCTCCGCCGTAGATGAACATGGGAAGGCCGGTCAATCCCAGAGCAAAGTAAAGGAGCTGTGACACAGGACCCCAAACAGGGCCAAGGAGTAGGCCGGAAAGGACGGAGAACAGAGTCTGCAAGGAGCATTCTCCAATACGGAGGATAGTGCCTGCTGCGGTCAGAGCGGCGAAGAGGGCGGTTAGGAGCAGGTTGCGAAGTGTAGATTTTTTCATGCCAAGGATCCTTTCTGAGAAAAAAGCATTTACTTCTTGGGGAAGATGCGATACAATTATTATAGCGCAATTTTGGAAAAAAGCAATACCCAGTAGAAAGGCGGAGGATACTTTGTGGAACAATGGAAGCTGATTTCAGTACAGGAGGTAGACTCCACCAATTCCGTCCTGAAAACGATGGAGGATGCTCCCCACGGTACGGTTCTCTGCGCTCAACGGCAGAGCGGCGGACGGGGGCGCTTGGGACGGAGCTTCTCCTCGCCGGAAGGGGGGCTGTACCTGTCTGTCCTTCTCCGCCGTGGAGAGCCTCTTGCAGAGCTGCTCCATCTGACTCCTATGGCAGCGGTAGCTGTCCGCAGAGCCATACTGGATGCCTGCGCAGTGGATACCCAAATCAAGTGGATCAATGACCTGTACAAGGACGGCAGGAAGGTCTGCGGCATCCTCACAGAGGTTGCGCCCCAAGGCGGTGTGATCCTGGGCATCGGCATCAACTGCAATGTCCCTGCCTTCCCACTGGAACTGAGAGAGATCGCAGGCTCTCTCCATGAATTCTGCGGAGCAGTTGACCAAGAAGCCCTCCTCCACAGATTGATCCAAGGCTTGCAGGAATTGGACAGGGAGCTGTTTTCCTCCAAGAAGGTCTGGATGGAGGAATATGCCGCCCATTGTCTGACCCTGAACCGTGAAGTCCTCCTCATAAGAGGCGAAGAACGGAGCAAGGCCTTCGCCCTCTCTCTGGACGAGAACGGCGCTCTTCTGGTTCGCCTCCCCGATGGCACTACCGAGACCGTCACTACCGGTGAGGTATCCGTCCGTCCCCAATAAATCGGAGGGCGCAATGTGGAGATCTAAGAAATTTTAATGATAGGAAAGGAAGTACGAACATGAACGAAGTTATGAAATGTCTCTTGGAGAGAAGAAGCTGTCGCAGTTATCTGCCTAAGCAGGTGGAGGAGGAAGCCTTACAGCAGATCCTTCTTGCAGGCACCTATGCCCCCAGCGGTATGGCAAGACAGCCGGTGAAGATCGTGGTTCTGCAGGATCCCGAGGCCATCAACGAGCTGGAAAAGATGAATGCCGCCATTATGGGCAGAGAGGATACCCATCCCTTCTACGGCGCTCCCACGGTTTGCGTTGTGCTCTATGATACGGAGGTTTACACCGGTTTGGAGGATGCCTCCCTCGTCATGGGCAATATGATGAATGCCGCCCATAGTCTGGGTGTGGCCTCCTGCTGGATCCACAGAGCCAAGCAGGAGTTTGACAGCCCGGAAGGGAAAGCCCTCCTGCGGAAGTGGGGCATTGGCGAAAACTATACCGGTTGCGGCCACTGCATCTTAGGCTATGCCGACGGCCCCTGCCGCCCTGCCATTCCTCGGAAGGAAGACTATATTTACCGTTTCTGAGAGGGACGGTACAGAACAGAAACACTCTTTCTTTGACAAAAAGGAATTTCTGTGCTATACTCCCCATAGACTCATAGAGAAGGATGTGTAAGCGATGCGTTTTTTAGATTGGTTGAAGGTACTGTTTTTAGGCATTGTGGAGGGCATTACGGAATGGTTGCCCATTAGCTCCACGGGACACATGATCTTAGTGGACGAAATATGGAAGACGGAGAACCACAGGGTTTTGACTCCGGAATTTATGGAAATGTTCACCGTTGTCATCCAGTTGGGTGCGATCCTGGCGGTGGTGTGGCTGTATTTCTCCAAGCTTTGGCCGTTCCACAAGAAGAGCAGGGCAAAAAAGGGGCAAAAGACCCAAACAGGTCTGCTTGCCTACTGCGATATGGATAAGATCCTTATGTGGCTGAAGATCGCCCTTTCCTGTATCCCTGCCATTGTGATCGGTCTGCCCTTGGATGACTGGATGGATGCTCATTTGTACAATTCCTACGTGGTTGCCGCCATGCTGATCCTCTACGGTGTCGCTTTTATTTATGTAGAGAAGCGGAACAAAAACCGCAAGCCTCGAATCCGTAGCTTGAAGGAACTGGGGTGGAAGGATGCGGCTCTCATCGGTGCATTTCAGGTTCTGTCTCTGATCCCCGGCACCTCCCGTTCCGGCGCAACGATCTTAGGCGGCATTCTGATCGGTACAAGTCGGGAGCTGGCGGCAGAGTATACCTTCTTCCTGGCGATCCCGGTGATGTTCGGTGCCTCTGCTCTGAAGCTGGTCAAATTCGGCTTGGCCTTCACCGGCGCTCAGGTAGCCGTCCTCCTCCTCGGTATGCTGGTGGCTTTCGTGGTATCCGTCCTTGCCATCAAGTTCCTGGTAGGCTATATCAAGAAGCATGACTTCTCTGCCTTTGGTCGCTACCGCATCATTCTGGGCATCGTTGTCCTGCTGTGGTTCCTCATTGCAAATTGATTTTCTCGCAAACAAAGACGGTTCTGCCCCTTCTGAGAAGAGGCAGAACCGTTTTGCTTGAGAGAGGGGGGCAATTGCGACTTAGCCCCACATAGCAGAGAGGGCAGGGATGATCTGTTTCTTTCTCGACATGACCTTGGGAAGGAAAACACTGTGGTTCTTGGCATCCGGGGAGAAGGCGGCACGGATGATGTCCTCGTCGCCCAGATACAGGAGCTGTGTGCCTTCCAGTAGGACGTCTGTGAGCATGAGCAGGACCATGTCGTATTTCCGCTTGTCCACAGCGGCCTGCATTTCCATAATAAACTCGAATTTCCGTTTCAGAATATGCTCGGAATTGACACAGGTGATCTGTCCCACACCCAGACTGTAGCCGGCGATGTGGAATTCCTTGAAGTCGGAGAACAGCAATTCCTTTGCGGTCTTGTCATCTGACCAAGAGGCAGAGAAGATCCTCTGTCCCAGCTCCTCCAGAGAGACATTGGCGATCCTTGCCATACGCTCTGCCATATTGCGATCTCGCTGGGTGCAGGTGGGGGATTTGAACATAACGGTATCCGATACGATGGCTGCGGCCATGATCCCTGCCAGCTTCTCTGAGGGCATAAGACCACGCTCCTGATACATACCGGCAATGATGGTGGTGGTACTGCCTACAGGCTCGTTACGGAAGTAAATGGGATTGCCGGTCTGAATATCCGCCAGACGGTGATGGTCAATGATCTCTAATATTTCTGCCTGATCCAAGCCGGGGACAGACTGAGCGGCCTCGTTGTGATCCACTAAGACCACCTGCTTCCTTCTGGGACGAATCAAGTGATAACGGGACAGCGTGCCTACTACCCGATCATTCTCATCCATAATGGGATAACAGCGGTAGCGGCTTTGGAGCATACCTTCCCGTACATCATCTACGAAATCATCGATATGGAAGCACTCCAGACCGTCTTTGCGACAGATACGGGAGATGGGAATGGATTGATAGATCAGCCGCACAGCCCGATAGGCCTCGAAGGGGGTAGAGATGATGCAGGTATCTGTGGGATAATTCCGCAGATCCTCCGACAGCTCTGCTTGACAGACGATGACACAGTTGACACCGATATCCAGAGCTCTGCGGATCATTTCCGGCTGATCTCCGCAGACAACGATGCTGTCCTTTCTTTTAAACAACAGATTCTCACAGCTCTGGGGCAGTGCAATGGTGACTTCCCCGGATACGGTGTCCAGAAGATTGCCGGCCTCGTTCAGGATCCTGCCCTCCAAAACACTGAGAAGGTTGAACACGGGGATCTGCTCTACATAGGGATGCTCCACAGTGCGCATATCATAGGCGGCAATATCGCCGGAGGACAGCAGACCGTAGAGTGAGCCGTCTTCGTTGGTGACGGGGATGGCGGCAATGGAACGCTCGGAGCTGAGAATAGACCAGGCGCGGCTGACAGCCACTGCGGAGGACAGGGCAGGGGGAGTATCATAATCCAGATCCCGAACCTGGGTGCGAACGGTGCTGATCAGCTGGGGTGGGGTGAAGCCGAAATAGTCCAGTACCATTTGGGTCTCGTCACTGATATGACCGATTCGGGCGGCACAGTACTGTCCTTCCCCCAGAGCATTCCGCAGGGCGGCATAGGCCATGGCGGATACAATAGAGTCTGTATCGGGGTTTCGGTGTCCGGTTACATAAATGGTATCCATTCATAAACCTCCTTATAATGATCTGTGTTCATCGTAACCATTTTTTCTCAGAATGTCAACGGTTATTGCAGAAAAAATCTTGCGAAAATGAAATTTTTTTGTTATGATATGCCTTAGAAGGCAAAAGGAGGGCTTTGTCATGATAGAACATCTGAACAAACAGCAGTTCACACCCTACGGCAGGATCCTGCGTGAGAGCATGACACAGCAGAATTTTCCCAAGGGGGAAGGTTGGGAACAGACGGTACGGTCTTTTTTCTTCGACAATGTGTTCTATTATCGAACAGAGGGAGAGACCTATCTGGATTTTGACAAGGGTATGACGGTGCTGATCCTGCGGAAGGAAGGGAAACGCTCAGCCTTCTATCTGGATAAGCCGGTGTGTCTGCCGGCAGGGGCGGAGTTTGCCCTGTCTCCCTATCAGCAGGAATGCTCTGTGTGTATGGCATATCCCACAGGTCGGGAACCCCTGCAGCTTGAGCCCTGCGAGAGCGTGGAGAATCTGAAGATCACCTCCCGTATGCACTTAGGGGAGCTTTACACCCTGTTCTTTCGGGAGGAGGAGAAGGGCTTCCTGTTCAAGGGGGAACGGCACTCGGTCTACGAGCTGACCTATGTGGATCGGGGACTGCTCCACTGCGTGGTAGACGGTGTGGGCTACTCTCTGCGCCAGGGTCAGATGATGATCTTCCTGCCGAATCAGTGGCATATGCAGTATACAAACGGGGAAGAGACAGCCCAATTCTTGACAGTGTCCTTCGACATGGGCTCGGAGGTGGATGTGCCATTTGGAAATCGGGTCTTCGAGCTGTCCTCCGGAGAGGCCGCTTATGTGAAGCAGCTTCTTCAAGAGCCGGAGATCGATGATGATTTCAGCGGCGACGTGATCCGTGCCAATTTAAAGCTTCTGCTCATCTCCCTCCTTCGGGATACCTCCAAGAGGAAGAAACGCCTCAAGACCCCCACGGCTCTGCGGAACGAGAACTCCATCGTCGGCAGAACACTGCAATATATTGCCGACCATGTTTATGACAGACTCTCTGTGGATATCGTTGCCAAGGAGACCAATGTCAGCGCCTCCCATTTGACCGCCCTGTTCCGCAGACAGATGAATTTCTCCCCCGGTGAGTACATCCGCAAGGTGAAGCTGGAGGAGAGCAAGAGTCTCATTCGGGACGGACGGCTGAACTTCTCCCAGATCGCAACCATGCTTCACTACTCTTCTATCCATCATTTTTCCCGTCAATTCAAGGAAAATTACGGCATCTCTCCCTCGGAATATGCCAAATCCCTGAAAAACGAATAAGAGCAAAGAAGCTCCCATCCTTATTTTCTCCCGAAAATAAGGATGGGAACCTGTGATTTTATGGCAATTCCAGAAGTTTCAGAGCAAGCTCCCGAAGTCGGGGCTCCGACAAACTGTTTTCCAGACAGATACTGCCCTTTTCCAACGGGGAGAGGAGACCTGCCAGCTCCAGACGGCGGCGGGTCTGGGTAGCCGTCCCCTCCGATCCGTCAAAGAGGATGCACTGTTCTCCCAATACACGGGAGATGGCGGTTTTCAGGAAGGGGTAGTGGGTACAGCCCAACACCGCCCCCTGAGGCAGGGGCTCTAAATGACCTGCCAGCTCCTTCCTAAGCACCTCGTGAAGCTTGGGGCTGTCCAGTTCTCCCCGTTCCACAAAGGCTACCAGCTCCGGACAGGGACACTTATGGATGTCACAGTCTGCGGCATATCGGCTGAGGAGGGCGGCAAATTTCTGTTCTCTCAGAGTGGCATCGGTGGCCATGACCAGGATCTTCCCACCGGGGAAGCGGTCAACGGCAGGCTTCAGAGCGGGCTCGATGCCGATGATGATTTTGTGGGGATAGCTTCTGCGGAGCTCGTCGATGGCGGCGGAGGTAGCGGTATTGCAGGCGACCACCAGCGCCTTAGCCCCTTGGGAAAAGAGCCGTTTTGCATGATTCAGGGTCAGACGGCGGATCTCCTCCGTACTGCGACAGCCGTAGGGGGCATTGGCAGAATCGCCGAAATAGATGAAATTTTCACCCGGCATAAGCCTCACAAGCTCCCGAAGCACACTGAGTCCCCCTAAGCCGGAGTCAAAAACCGCAATAGGCGCAGTACACACAGACAAATCCCCTTTCTTGAAATTTCTCCTCTTATACGAATTTCCAATCCGGCGGCACAGCCGCCGAGAAATGCCGTACCATCCCGGTCTTGCCGCCGAAGGCGGTGCAGGATGTACATATTGCAAAAAAGATTTCCCAAAGCTTTTTATCAAGAAACAGTATTATCATACCACATTTTGCTCATTTTGCAAGAAAATTTTTTGAAAAAAGGACTTGACAAGAGGGAAAAAGAATGGTATACTTGTTAGGCAAAACGAAGAAGGTCGGCAGCACCGTCCTCACCTCAGGCGAAGGCGAAGAGGTTTGATACGAATTTTCCCTGTCCCTAAGTGGGCAAGGTCTGATTGTGTGCGGGTGCTGTTGGCGTCCGCACTTTTTGTCGTATAATGGAGGTGCTTTACCATCGGCAAATTAGATCATCAGCTCAACGAAGAGATTCGTGACAAGGAAATCAGACTCATTGGCGCAGACGGCGTCATGGTAGGTATTGTTACATCAGAAGCTGCCCTGGCTATGGCAGAGGAACAGGAGCTGGATCTGGTCAAGATCTCTCCCAATGCTGTTCCCCCGGTCTGCAAGATCATGGATTACGGCAAGTTCCGCTTTGACCAGCTCAAGAAGGAGAAGGAAGCCAAGAAGAATCAGCGGGTCGTAGAGATCAAGGAGATTCGCATGTCTCCCGGTATCGACACCAACGACCTGAACACAAAGATGCGCAATGCCTGCAAGTTCCTGACCGACGGCAACCGTGTTAAGGTCACTGTTCGCTTCCGCGGACGTGAGATGGCACATACCGAGATCGGCGAACAGCTTTTGATCCGCTTTGCAGAGGGATGCGCCGAGGTATCCAATCTGGACAAGAAACCCAAGCTCGAAGGCAGAAATATGTCTATTTTCCTGTCCTCGAAAAGTGCTAAATAATTACAAAGGAGAAGTACCATGCCGAAACTGAAGACCCACAGCGGTGCAAAGAAGAGATTCAATCTCACCAAGACCGGTAAAGTCAAGAGAGCTCACGCTTTCAAGAGCCATATCCTCACCAAGAAGGACACCAAGCGCGGCCGTCGTCTGAGAAGCACGACCTACGCAGATGTCACCAATGTCGAGGCCATCAAAAAGATGATCCCGTACAAATAATCGGATAGGAGGATATTAAGAAATGGCAAGAGTTAAGGGCGCGATGATGACGCGCAAGAGAAGAAACAAGGTTCTGAAGCTGGCTAAGTCCTACTGGGGCTCCAAGTCCACCCACTTCAAGATGGCTAAGCAGGCTGTCAAGAAGTCTGCTGTATACGCATACGTTGGCCGTAAGCACAAGAAGAGAGATTTCCGCCGTCTGTGGATCGCTCGTATCAGTGCAGCTGTTAAGCCCTACGGTCTGAACTACTCCCGTTTCATGAACGGCCTGAAGAAGTCCGGCATCGAAATGAACCGCAAGTCCCTGTCCGAGCTGGCAATCCACGACACCGCCGCTTTCGCCGCTCTGGTCGAGACCGCAAAGAAGGCTATCTAAGCCACCACATTTTCTTCCAACAAAACCGACTGCAAGGATCACCCTGCAGTCGGTTTTTTTACCCATTTCCCCCACCCCATCCAAATTCCGGTTTATCGTTCTGTTTTAAGTTTCCACACAGCCCTTGCCTCTCCCTCCGGGAGAGGTACCTCCCGAAGGGAGGGGGAGAGGGATGTGCAGACAGTTCGTGCAGGAATGCAGTTTCGTATAGGGGATCGGTGCAGTGGTTCTATGGATAGATTGTAGGCGGAATCGGTGCAGTGAGCCCTCTCAGGCGCTTCGCGCCAGCTCTCCCGGAGGGAGAGC
>JAFOZC010000220.1 GCA_017391305.1 Oscillospiraceae bacterium
GTCCCCTTGCCTCCGCTGAGAATGTCACGCAGTCGGTCCAGCTCCTCATTACAGCCCGGCTGAATGATACCGCCGTCCCGAACGGTTATGGGGGCATCCTCCCGAATGCTTTCGGAAATAGCAAGTCGGAGGTCTTCCAGATCATCCATTTCCTCCTGAAGCTTGCGGAACATATCCCCGGGGAAACGGCCGGTAGCGCCACGGAGCTCCTTCAAGGGACGACAGCCGGATTCCAGAGCCAGCAGATCTCTGGGGCTTGCAGTACCCGTGACCACACGGGCCAGAATGCGCTCAAAGTCGCAAACGCTGTGGAGTAGCTCCCGTATCTCCTGACGGAGGACGGTGAAATTGGTCATTTGCTCCACTGCCTCCAAACGGGTGGCAATACGCTTGGGACTCAGCAGGGGCTTTTCCATCCAGCTTCTCAGCAGACGGCTTCCCATGGCGGTCTTGGTGTGATTCAGGACCCATAGCAGGCTTCCCTTCTTCTCTCCGCTCAGGGTCTCCGTCAGCTCCAAATTCCGACGGGCGGCAAGATCCAGTGTCAGGAAATTGCCTCCCACATAATATTCCAGCTCCTTCATGTGACCGAGGAAGATCTTGTGGGTATCCCGCAGGTCACGGACCAGCGTGCCGATACAGCGGTAAGCCCCGGGATGCTCCTCCAGACCTAAGATCCGCAGATCATGACCGAACTGACTTTCCACACACAGACGGGCCTTATGGGGATCGAAAAATTCCGTTTCCCGACAGGTGATACAGCAGTGGAGCTTGTCTCGCAGGGACTCGGAGAAAAGCTTGGCGGCACCGGGATTCAGCAGAGCCTCCGAGGGGCCGAAGCGCACCAGCTCTGCCATAGCCTGATCCGGATCCCGAACCTCCGTGACATAGGTGTTGCCGGTGGAAATGTCGCAGAAGCCCAGTGCAATGGAATCCCCCTCTGCCAGAACACAGGCATAGTAGTTGTTCTTGCCCTCGTCCAGCATGGAGCTTTCCGTTACCGTGCCGGGAGTGACCACACGGATGATCCCACGCTTTACCAGACCCTTTGCAGTGGCAGGATCCTCGATCTGCTCGCAAATGGCAACCTTATAGCCCTTGGCGACCAGACGTGCAATATAGCCCTCAGAGGCATGGTAGGGAACACCGCACATGGGGGTGCGATCCTCTTCCTTCTCCTTGTTCCGATCCCGTGTGGTCAGGGCCAAATTCAGCTCCTTTGCGGCGATCTTCGCATCCTCGAAGAACATTTCATAAAAATCTCCCAAACGGAAGAACAACAAGCAATCGGGATTTTCCTGCTTGATCTCAAAATATTGCTTCAACATAGGTGTCATTTCTGCCAAAGGAAACGACCCCCTTTCCGTAGAGTGTGGTAAAAATATAACCCGGAGGAAATTTTATTTGTCGGGGGAAAAAGCGTGGGCAGTATTTGCTCGGTGCTTTTGTCCCCTGCCGTTTATTTGCGGGCAAGCTCTCCCACTAAGCTCCAGGTGGTGCAATCGGTGACGGTGACATCCACGAACTGCCCGATCAGGCTGTCCTCTCCGGGGAAGCGAACCAGTCGGCCTCCGTCGGTACGGGAGGTCAGCTTCTCCCCGTCCCGTCCGTCTACCAGAACGGTGAAGGTCTTGCCGATGTAACTGCGGTGCTTTTCCTCGGAAATGCGGTTTTGCAGCTCGACCAGACGGTCAAAACGGCGATTCTTCTCCGCCTTGGGAGTGGGGTCTTCCATCTTTGCAGCGGGCGTTCCCCCACGGGGAGAGAAAATAAAGGTAAACAGGGCATCATAGCCCACACGGTCAATGAGCTTCAGGGTATCTTCAAATTCTTCCTCCGTCTCACCGGGGAAGCCAACGATCACATCGCTGGTCAGAACCAGCTCCGGCATGAGGCTTCTGCCGTAGTCTACCAGCTCCAAATATTGGGCGGCGGTATAACGGCGGTTCATCACATGGAGCACCCGATCGTTGCCGGATTGGAAGGGCAGATGGAACTGCTTGCAGATCTTGGGATATTTGGCAATGGTGTCAAAGAGCTTTTTGCTTGCATCCTTGGGATGAGAGGTCATGAAACGCAGACGGAAGTCCCCTTCCAGCTGTGCCACCTCTGCCATCAGATCCGCAAAATCAATGCCCAGACCCAGATCCTTGCCGTAGGAGTTGACGTTCTGACCCAAAAGGGTGATCTCCTTATACCCGGCGGCAATGACTTCCTTACATTCCCTTATAATATCTTCAGGCAAACGGCTTCGTTCCCGACCTCTGACATAGGGTACGATGCAGTAGGAACAGAAATTATTACAGCCGTACATAACACTGACCCAAGCCTTGAGCTTGTTGGTACGCAGTACAGGGATATCCTCTGCAATAGAGCCTGCCTCGTCTGCTACGGCGAAGACACGCTTACCGCTTTTCAGCACCCGAAGGAGCAGAGAGGGGAATTCCCACAGATGATGGGTAGAAAACACTCCGTCTACATGGGGATAGGAGTGCTTGATCCGATCGGAAACTGCAGGCTGACCCATCATACAGCCGCAGAGGAAGATCTTCTGCCGAGGATGACGGCGCTTGGTGTGAGTCAGCGCCCCCACATTGCCGAACACCCGCTGCTCTGCGTGCTCACGGATGGCACAGGTGTTCAGCACAATAATATCCGCACCCTCTTCCCGGTCTGTCATGGCATAGCCTGCCTCCTGCAGCATTCCACGGATCCGCTCCGAGTCTGCCTCATTCTGCTGACAGCCGTAAGTATCCACAAAAGCAAGGGGCTTGATCCCCTGCTCCATCCAATATTCCCGAATCTCCCCACAAACCGCCATTTGCTCGGCAATTTTCTCAGGAGCGATCACAGTAGTTTTCCTTTCCAAAGATCCCTACCTCCAACATACAAATATTCAATCTATTATATCACTTTTCCCCCACCATTTCAAGCCAAAACCGCCAATTCCTCCGAAAAAGTTTGCCCTATCCCATTGGATGCGGACATTCCCGTGGGGAGACGGTAAGCACACAGCTCGCCCATCCCAAGGTATTTCGGGAGGAAGCCCATTGGTATGCCTTTGACTTCGCACAACTCCCTGCGGCAGAGCTCCGCACCAAGCTTTCCACAGCAGTGTATCACGGGGACGTACAGCTCTCCCCCACTTTGGAATACCGTGTAGAATCCTACTGCAGCGGAAAAACCAACACCCTCGGCACCCTCTGCAAAGCCCTAATCGCCTTCTCCGACAGCGCCCACACCTTCTTCACAAAACAATCATAATTCCACACAAAACCCCGGAAGCGTAAGGGGTAAATAATCGCACGCATAGACATTATCCCCTATCCGGAGGGGAATGTCTATGCGTGCGTTTTTTATCGCTTGCGATGGATCATTATGCTGCAACCGCGTTAGCATTGATGCGGTCGATCACACCCTTGATACCGAGCCACACGGACAAATCGGTAAACACGTCCACCACACTGCCATTGTCGGTGAAGGGTGCGTCTTGCAGTACGGACAGATCCTTCATAAGACCGTTGTGGACAATGTACTCCACGATTTGGTTTACGAAGTAGATCTGATTGCTATCCAGCGATGTGTCATTCAAGAATTCCGCAAAAGCTTCTTTGGCGGCATTCATATCCAGACCCACGATCTCACGGACAAACTCGCCTAAAGGCTTGTTGCCGTACTCGTTCTCATAGTCCTGCTTGGTACCCAGTTCTCTCCAGAGGATCTCCTCCAAGACCTTCACATCCGCAGTTGTCAGCGGCTGATTGGTCTTTAGCTTGGCAATGACCGCATTATCCTGGTTCTGACGAATATAGAACTCCGCTTTCATCTTGTAATTTTTCAGGTCATCATTTTCCAGTTCGGACTTATGCCAATCCATAGACAGGAGTTCATCTGCGAAATTTGTGATATAGCTTGTTCTGCCTGTGGGGATATATTTGATCAAATCACGGAGATTTTCACGAATGTGTTCAAACTCATTGATCCCCGCAGTGTCCAAGTAATCTGTGTGGAGGATCTTGTTGATAAGTTCTCCTTGCACCATGATCTCCGGGACATTGGAAATGGAGGAAATGGCGTTGACCTTCTTGTACAGATCCGATCTTGCCCTTGCGTATTTCTTACCCATGAGGTATGCCAGTTCGATGCCATATATTAGGGCATCGAAGCGCACGGCCTTGGCATCGTCTCCGTCGGGGGTCACAAGGGGAGCCAGTTCCTCTCGCATCTGCAAGGTGTTCTCATAGGTCAGGGTGGTGTAATGGTCCGGATTGGAATACAACTCCACGAACTTCAGGTGCTGACGGACAGCGAAGCTTTCTCTGTTGAGTTCCTGCACCTTGCGAACCATGTCTTCTACCAAGGTCTTGCGGAAGTCGATCAAATAGGGAGTCTGATATTCTATATCCTGTAATTTAAAGGCGATCTGTGCTTTCAGACTGAAGATGGCCCCCTGCAAAGCAATCTGCAATGCGGAGTTACCTTTTCCGCCCATGCGGAAGAATTCAAAATTTCCGCAGAAATCGAAAATATAGAACTTGTCCTTGTCCGCTCCGTCCTTCAGTCCGGGACACAGTCGGGTTCCACGTCCGATCATCTGCCAGAACTTTGCCTTGCTCATGACTTTCTTGAAGAAGACCAGATTCAGACATTCGGGGACATCGATACCGGTGTCCAGCATGTCCACGGAAATGGCGATCTGCGGAAGCTTCTTGGGATCGGAGAATTGGTCAATGAGACTCTGAGCATAATTGATCTTGTTGTCGATGACCTTTGCAAAATCGGGGAGATGGGGATATTCCTTGTTGAATATCTCAAAAATCCGTTCTGCGTGACTGTGGCTCTTGGCAAAGATAATGGTCTTGCCCAATTTCCGACCATAGTCGATCTTCAGGCCCTCGGTCATGAGTATATGGAGGACTTGGCGGATGGTGTCTTCGTTAAAGACCCACTCGTTGAGAGCGGAGGACACGATCCGTTCCGGGAGTTCTCCGTTTTCATCCTCAAAGGTGTTTTCGTAGGCTTCCTTATCCGCTTCGCTGAGTTCGTCATAAACAATGCCTTGGTCAATAAATTTCAGCTTGGTTTCTACGGATAGGAAATCCACCAGATAACCGTCTTTGACTGCCTGAGCAAGTTCGTAGCCGTAGGTAGGAACGCCGTTTTCCAGTTCAAAGACCTCGTAGGTATTTTTGTCGATCTCGTCCTTGGGGGTTGCTGTCAGACCTACCAAGGGTGCATCGAAGTAGTTGAAAATGTCGCGGTATTTGTTATAAATAGAGCGGTGCGCTTCGTCGCAGATCACCAGATCGAAATGACCGCAGGTGAACAGCTTTCCCTGTTCATCCTTCACATTGTCGATGCAGTTCATCATGGTCTGGTAGGTGGAGAACACGCAGTGGGCTGTGTAGTTGTCCTTTTCCTCGCACAGATTGGTGCAGGAAAGGTCGGGGAGCAGATTTACAAAACTACGCTTGGCCTGTGTGACCAAAGAATTGCGGTCTGCAAGGAAGAGGATGTTCTTCACCCATCCGTGCTGTAACAGAATGTCACAGAGGGCGATGACCGTTCTGGTTTTGCCGGAGCCGGTGGCCATGACCAGCAGGGCTTTCCGACGGTTTTTCTTGTCAAAGGCATCACAGACGGCTTTAATGGCACCTTCTTGGTAGTAACGGCCGGCAATGTGCTTTTTTACACGCACATGATTCAGGGAGGTGCGCATGGTACGCAGATTGAACATCTTTTCCAGATCCCGCTTAGAGTAAACGGTGGCACACTTCCGCTCCGGATACTGTCCGTCGATGATGTGGGTATCGAAGCCGTTGGTCAGGAAAACCACAGGCTTGCGCCCGTGCTTTTTCCCGAGGATCTCAGCATATAGATCCGCTTGCTGACGGCCTTTGGACACATCTACACAGGTGCGCTTGGCTTCGATGACAGCAAGGGGTCTGTGGGCATCGTCATAAAGAACATAGTCCGCAAAGCCCACCTCGCTCTTGTTGGGCATACCGGGAAGCTCTACCTCATTGAGCCAATCCTTACCCTCTACCCAACCGGCATCCTCCAACATGGCATCAATGTAGAACTTCCGTGTTTCATATTCGGAAATATCCAAAGGCTTAGGCACATAGGTCTGCTGCTGCTCCTCACGACGGGCGGTGAGCTGTTCCTTTAGCTTTTTGTTCTCTTCTATAAGAGCTGCCAGATCGATATCCGGGGTTTGGGGTTCGGGAACCGCTACAACTCCGGCAGGAATCAAGGCGGGATCAAATTTGGTTTCCGTGTATTCGTCTGCATAGCAGTATGCCACAAAGTCAAGGAAAATATGGAGATTTTCGAGGCAGAGCATGGCTACCGCTTCCGAGATCTTCTTGCTATCATGGGCGGCAACATTTCCCTTTTTGCGGATGAAGTCCATACGCTGCCAAATGTCGTTACCCACAATGGCACGGAACTCCTCCCGTGTCATAAGGCTCTGCAAATTATCCTGATAGGGCATTTCCAGTTCCTTGTCCACAGAGTACATCCACTTCACGGCAAACTCCATAGACCGCCGACAATTCA
>JAFOZC010000221.1 GCA_017391305.1 Oscillospiraceae bacterium
AATGCCTGCAACATATTCCTGAGCAGTGTATTCATTTGCACTGGCAGCCACACGGATACCGACGTCCTGAGTCAGATAGGTCAGATCATCAATTGCCTGTTTGTAGTCCAGCGATACCAGGAACTGATTGGCATCTTCACTGATGTCAGGATAATTTGTGTCCTCTTGGAATCCATCGTCCACAGTGGAGATCATGGGTACTGCTATCGTACCCTTGGCAGAAGCGGCGGAGGTTGCCTCCTCTATGGAGGTGTAATACTCACGGTTCTTGCCTTCGCCTACATATGCCACAAATTCTGCAGTGGCATCGTTGTAGACAGCAGTGGTGACCAGCTCCAGGGATCTCTCAAAACGAGTGAGATCGAAGTTGGTCATATCATCCTTGATGGTATGATACACGGGCTCATCTTTCAACTCGTCTGCGGAGGAAGACAGAATAAAGCCAACTGCAGGGATCCCCACAGCATTGAAAGATGTGTGATCGGATGCCCATTCCTTCTTGGCTACCACTTTGTCATAGCCGAGCTGTTCGGCTGCTCTAAAGGTGGAGAGAACCACACGGTTTTCTACCACATTGTCTGTAAGGCTAAAATCAACGTCGGGAACCATCATATAAATATAATCGCAACCGGGATAAGAAGTGGCGATCATATCCATGTTGTAGACGCCGATGGCATGGTCTATCTCTTCGGCGGTCAGGCTCTGCGCAAAGTACTTGGAGCCAACCAGAAGGATTTCCTCTGCACCTACGGTGACAAAGACGATATTGTAATTGGTCTCCACATTTTGGAATGCACGAGCCATGGCAAGAACACCAACCGTACCGGAGGCATTGTCGTTGGTGCCGCTACCGGGCCAAACAGAATCCATATGGCCGCAAACATAGAGGGTCCAATCGGTTTCCACAGCCGCCTTCTTCACACCTACGGCATTGTGGGAGTGAATATTGGAGTCACGGCAATCTACGCTGGCATTGATTCCGGAATTCTCTGCAAGATATGCAGGGACTCTCTCACACTCATAGGCATTGCACAGGAGCAAAGGGGTAGATATGGTAGTGGAAGAATCCAATGTCAGAGTGGGGAACCATTTCTGTGTAATTTCCGCAGAATCCACAGAATGATCCATAAGGCAAACAATGGCCTCTGCATTAGCCGCATCCAATGCCTTAATGCAGGAAATGGTGTCGGGATCCTTGCCACTGCGCCAGTTGCCGGGGAAGAATACGACCTTACCGCTAAGGTCGCTACCCAGAGAGGCAACATTCGCCGGATCGGCTAAGTACACAGCAGTACCCTCGGCAGGACCGAAGGCTGTGTAATAGCTATTTCTGATGGGGGTATAGGCAGAGAGGGTCAAGTCTCCCAAATATACCTCACCTGCGTTCCCGGGCCAATACCAGTTATCGGAAATAGGAACTTTCTGACGGGTAACTTCGTAGCCCAGTTTTTCAAACTCTGCGGCTACAAAGTCAGCGGCCATCTCCTCACCGATACTGCCTGCGGGGCGAGTGCCGATATCCAGAACCAAATGTTTCAGGTCCGCCATAGCAGCATCGTAATCGATGGCCGCAAGGAGTTCCTCGCGAGTTGCAAGACTCTGGGTGGTCTGCTGGGTCTGCGTAGACTGCTGGGTCTGCTCTGTCGTGGCCGTTTCTGTCTTCGCGGCAAAGACATTGACGGGGCACATGGACAGAAGCATAGCCAGCGTCAGTGCGAGGGCTAAAATACGTTTTTTCATTCCATCGCTTCCTTTCGTGAAATAAAATGTAACTCATTTGAGAAATCTATTTGATTTACGGAAAATTGCCATTTTTTCTTCTTCATGGGAGCTGAACACGCAATTGTCCTTGCAAGTAAGGACTTCGGGAGGGTTTGAAGCTGTTAAAGCGAAGGGCTTTTCGTGTTTTTCACGCAAAAAGCAGCAGAGCTCAACAACTATCAAGCTACTCGTTGGAAGAACAGAGTAAAACGCAGTTGCGTTCCGAAGAAATTGCATCGTTCTGAATGAAGAATAATGGAATGGCAATAGACCGAAAACAAATCATACTTCTCAACTTAACAGACAAATTCATTATACCATATAACAAAAAAATTCGCAAGGAATATAAAAGAATTTTATGACATTTATGGAAATTTGCACAAATAACTATATTTCCGTCTCTTTATGACAGAGATTTGTGACAACATTACTTGATGAATTTCATACCAAAAATTTGGAAAATGCCGCATTGAGATATTCATGTAACATATTGAAATTATTTTGTTTCTATTTCATATCTGCCGAATCAGTTGCTCTTGGGACTTGTCCCCCACAGCAATGCAGTTAGAACCTATCAAAAGGGCTTTGTTCAGCCGTTTTTCAAAGAGACCTTCCCTCGCCCCTTGGGGAGGGGTGTCGCCC
Organism: Oscillospiraceae bacterium; assembly: GCA_017391305.1. Taxonomy (GTDB): domain Bacteria; phylum Bacillota; class Clostridia; order Oscillospirales; family Oscillospiraceae; genus JAZOXB01. The sequence continues at coordinate 2,404 of JAFOZC010000221.1, forward strand.
GAAGGGTGGCGGAAAGGGGTCATGGAAGCAGTGGGTGGTGGGGTGCACATCCACGCCCTTGCCTCTCAGGGGCTTTGACTTGTGCTACGATTGAAGTTATCATCCACGCTCTTGCCTCTCCCTCCGGGAGAGGTGCCTCCCTTTGGGAAGCGGAGAGGGATGTGGAGACATTTCGTGTGAAAAATGCATTTCGTACGGAAAATCGGTGCGGTGATTCTGAGGGTGGTTTGTGGGTAGAATCGGTGCAGTGAGCCCTCTCAGGTGCTTCGCACCAGCTCTCCCAGAGGGAGAGCCAAGGCCCTCTCAGGTGCTTCGATCTGTGCAACGATGGAAGTTCTCATCCACGCTTTTGCCGCTCAGGTGCTTCGGTCTGTGCAACGATTGAAAGTTTTGTCCACGCTCTTGCCTCTCCCT
>JAFOZC010000029.1 GCA_017391305.1 Oscillospiraceae bacterium
CCCAAAGGGAGAGGCAAGGGGCTGTGTGCGAACTTCAAACAGCTTGAGAAACCGGGACTTATCGCACCGTCTATCGATGCCCGCCAAGCCCTTGGCTCTCCCTCCGGGAGAGCTGGCGCGAAGCGCCTGAGAGGGCTCACCGCACCGATTCCACCAAAAAACTACCCATAGAACCATCGCACCAATTCTTCGTACGAAACGGCATCCCTCCACGCACTGTCTGCACATCCCTCTCCCCCTCCCTACGGGAGGTACCTCTCCGGTCGGGAGAGGCAAGAGCCGGGTGGAAACTTCAGGCGGCTGCGCAAAACGGGATTTATGGGTCTGTCTATCGATGCTCACCCCACCCTTGAAAGCGACATCCCATGGAGCGATGAAAGGAGATATGATGTTTCTGTCAGCTTTGGATATTATATCACAATCATGCCGAGGGGGCAAGATTTTGGGAAAGAGTTCTTGACAGGATAAATACTTCGTGATATGATGTATCTCGTAATAGGAGGTATACTATGGATATACAATTGAAACGGGGACTTCTGGATATTTGTGTTTTGGCGGCCATCAAGAATGAGGAGTCCTACGGCTACCGGATCATAAAGGACATGAAGCCCTATCTGGAGCTTTCCGAATCTACCCTTTACACCATTCTGAAACGCTTGGAGACCGCACAGATGTTGACGGTTCGTCAGGCGGAGCATGGGGGCAGGTTGCGGAAATATTATCGCATCACCCCGACAGGTCTGGCCCGTATTGCAGAATTCCGAGAGGATTGGAAGGAAATGCAGGCCATATACCGCTTTGTCAGCAGAGAGGAGGAGCAATGTGAATAAACAAGTATTTTTGGAAAGGCTGAGGCAAGGTCTGTCTGCCTTGCCTCGGGAGGAGCAGGAGGAGCGTGTGAGCTTCTACAGCGAGATGATCGATGACCGCATAGAAGACGGGCTGTCCGAGGAACAGGCTGTGGCAAGTGTGGGAGATCTTGACAGGATCCTGTTGCATAGCTTCTCGGATGCCCCACCTACAGAAGGCACGAAAGCAAAACCGAAGAAGCAAGAAAAGCCCCTGTGGCTGATCATTCTCCTGATTTTGGGCTTCCCTATATGGTTCTCCGTGGGGATTTCCCTTTTCGCGGCAGTATTTTCTCTGCTGGTTTCCCTGTGGGCTCTGTTCCTTTCCCTGTGCATCACCTTTGCCTCCCTGCTTTTTGCCGCTTTGGCTGCTATAGCAAGCAGTGTTATGAGCATAACGGTCGGCAGTGGCATGAAAGCACTGGTGGATCTGGGAGCGGGTCTGGTCTGTGCCGGTCTGGGCATCTTCTTCTGCATCCTCTGCATTTGCCTTGCAAAGGGTCTGGGACGCCTGACAAAGAAATGCTTCCGGCTAATAGGTAAAATATTCCGTAAAAAGGAGGATCTACAATGACAAGAACAATGAAGATCTGGCTTATCCTGGCAGCCGTTCTTTTTGTAACAGGCATAGGTTTGGTTCTTGGGGTTCTGGCAATGCAGGATTGGGAGATCATGAGTCTGAACAGTTTCAAATACGAGACCGTCAATCACCATATCCAAGAGGACTTCCACAGCATTTCCATAGATACCGACACAGCAGATCTGAGCTTCGTTCCTTCCGAGGACGGAAAGTGCAAGATCACCTGTTATGAAAATGAAAAAATGAAGCATACCGTATCCGTACAGCATGGAGTTCTTAACATTCGGGCGAAGGATGAACGGCAATGGCATGAGCTTGTGGGAGTCGATTTGGCAAAGGCGAAAATTATCCTTTCCCTGCCGGAGAAGACCTACCGCTCTCTCACGGTAAGGGAAAGCACAGGAGACATCGAGATTTCCGAAGAATTTTCCTTTGAAGCTCTGGATCTGCGCCTCAGTACGGGAGACGTGCAGTGCAAGGCCTCTGTCTCCGGCTCTGCACAGATCGAGGCAAGCACAGGAGATATCCATCTGTTGGGAATCTCCGCAGGAGAGCTGACTTTGTCTGTCACTACGGGCAAGATCACCCTGAATAATGTGGATTGTGAGGGAGATCTGAAGCTGAATGTCACTACCGGCAAGACAAAGCTGTCTTCCGTTAGCTGTGCCGATTTCCTGTCTGAGGGAAGCACCGGCGCTCTCTATATGGAGGATCTGATCGCTGAGGGTAAGCTCACCGCAAAGCGCAGTACCGGCTCTGTGACCATGGAACACTGCGATGCGGCGGAGCTTGACATCACAACAGACACAGGCAGTGTCACAGGCACTCTCCTGACAGATAAGATTTTCCTGACAGAAACAGACACCGGTGACATCCAAGTTCCCCAATCCACCACCGGCGGCCTCTGCCGAATCCGCACAACCACGGGAGATATTACCCTCAGTATCTCCTAATCCCCCCACCCCCCTTGTCTCTCCCTCCATCCATCGACCCCCACCGCACCCTTGGCTCTCCCTCCATCCATCGACCCCCACCCCGCCCTTGGCTCTCCCTCCGTCCATCGACACCCACCAAGCCCTTGGCTCTCCCTCCGGGAGAGCTGGCGCGAAGCGCCTGAGAGGGCTCACTGCACCGATTCTACCGACAAGCTACCCTCAGATCCACTGCACCGATTCC
>JAFOZC010000222.1 GCA_017391305.1 Oscillospiraceae bacterium
AAAATATTCACTGCCTCCGGCGGTGACGTTGGGCAGATAGTAGCCGCCGAAGCTGTTGTAGCCCATAGCCCGATAGACCAGGCCTCTGCTGGTGGTAGCGGCTACGATCCGCCAGCTACCATTAGTGCCGGGGCTGACGGTCCAGTAATAGGGGGTCTGGCTTGCGGAAAGATTGGTGCTGGAGGGATACTTGAGATACAGACCGTTGGAGTCGATGGTATACTTGCCTTCCGCAGGATGATAGGTCAGGGTAAAGACCAGATCCTTGGCAAAATCCTCGTGAACATAGCCCTCGGTGACCTCCACGGGAACACCCTGGTACTTCTTACTGGCGGTAGTCAGTGCGTTGGGCATGGCGTGATAAGCGCCCTTGACATTGGCGGCAAGAATGAAGCTGCCGCTGACACCAATGGCAAAGTCCGTAGCCGTAGGCTTGGCCTCACCGCAGTTGAGGCATATGCCGTTTTCGTACTCATGACCCAGTGCCAGAATCTCTTCCGTATAGCAGGCATCACAGCGGCTACAGCAGTGGGTAAGGACACCGTTTAGGGCGCAGGTGGGGGCGGTGGTTACCGTACCCTCATCATAGTCGTGACCCAGAGCGGGAACTACAACATCGGCAGAGGTGATGCGGTTCTTGCCCTGACTGTCGCTGAAGAGAGCGCCACAGCGGTTACACTGATAATAGGACAGGCTACCGCCCTCCTCACAGCTTGCGGCCACAGCGGCTACGGCAGAAAGCTCGGTATGTCCGCATTCGGACAGAAGGGTCCAGGTGGAATGGACGGTTTGCAGATCGTCCACCTTGCCATGACCGGGATAGACGTCCTCGGAGGAAACCGTAATGGGGAAGGCGGAGAACATTTCTCTTGCTTCCTCAATGCTATCGTAGTCGGAAGCGTGACACCAGTCCCACAGACCGACCTCTTCCTTCATGGTGGCAATGGCCTCTGCAACGGTCTTGCCGAGGATCATTTCCTTCCAGAAGCACTCTTCCCAGGCATAGTCATAGTCGAAGGTAACAGACTGGGAATAGCCATAGGCCACCTCCACGCCCTTGTCTCGGAGGGGAGCATGGAGACCGTCGGTGGTCATACTGAGGCACAGCGCCATCCACAGCATGCTGTTGGGGGCGGCTTTTTCCATGTGGTTTGCAATGGCGGTACCGTCTACGCAGTAATACTTCATACTGCCGTAGGAGCCTGCGTAATAGGCATGATAATACGTTCCGAATTTGCCTGTTGCGGACTCATAGTCCTTAGAGGTCAGACCGCTTCCGGTTTGCAGGCAGATATAGGAGGTATTGGCCCGGGTGGCATAGTCATCTCCGTTGATGTAGTCCGTGTCACCGTGGCTGTCGAAGATGACCACCGCACCGGCTTCTATGGCATCGGCGATGGCATCGATGGTGGCATCGTTGCTGCGGTGAACCGTGGCCTTGCCGCCCAGAGCCTGAGCGATGTTGTCCGCCTCTGTGACATACTGGGTGGTGAAGGAGCTGTCCAGACCGTAATAGGGCTGGAACAGATACACATTGGCACTTCCGGGAGTACCGCTTCTGTGTTCATAGGAGCTTGTGATGGTGCTTTGGGCGGTGTCGGCATCGTAGCCCTCTAAGGGCTTTGCATCCATGCCGATCCGAGCCAGACGGGGGGAGTAACCGCAGGCAATGCCGTCGGTGGTTTTCCAGAAGAAATGATCGCCCTTACGGATCAGGCTGTCTTCTTCATAATAGGGGGAGGAAGTGACCTCTTGGATCAGGGCTTCCACAGTTTCGGAAAGGGGGGCTCTTTTGCTGTGCAGGAGGGCTTCCTTTTCCCTCACTTGCTCCCACATCAGGTCGGCGGTAACATAGTCCGCCTCGGTTAGGGGAGCGTCCTTCTTCTCTGTGGCAAAGGCAGTGGGCATCAGCCCTAAGATCATTGCACACAGCAGAAGCAATGCCAGAATACGTCTCATGTTTGATCTCCTTTATTCTTCTTTTTATTTTGTTCGGACAGGGCATCCGAAAGCTTACGTTTTTGTCCCAGCTTGTCCACGACATAGGTGTTGTCTAACTGGGCGATCAGGTTGTTGCGAAAGGCGGCAATGTATCTTTGCCGCAGTGTTGCCCGTTCTGCCTCCTCCTCCGGGGTCAGGGAACGGGTCTTTGCCAGTCTTGCAAGCTCGTTGATCCTTGCAATGACCTCTTCCATGTTCATCTCCATCACCTCCTATCCATATCATATCGAAAATTCTCGGTACTGTCAAGAAGCCCCTTGCCATATTTTATCTTTTCGGGTATAATATTAAGGATATACGAAATAAAGAGGACGATGTACTATGACCATACTCATCATCGGTGGCGGTGCCTCCGGCATGATGGCGGCGCTGACCGCTTCGGAAAACCCCGAGCATCGGGTCATCCTTGCGGAACGGCAGAGCCGCTTGGGGCGCAAGCTCCTTGCCACAGGAAACGGCCGCTGTAATTTGACCAATCGGAATACAGAGCTTTCCCACTACCACGGGGAGAAGCCCTCCTTCTGCGCCTATGCCCTGAAGGAATTTGACTGTGACAGGACTCTTGCCTATTTCCGATCCCTTGGACTTCTCACGGTGACAGAGCCCTCCGGCAGGGTCTACCCCTACAGTGACAGTGCCAACAGCGTGCTGGATGTGCTAAGGCTTCCCTTGGAGCAGCGGGACAATGTGTCCCTCCTTACGGGACGGGAGATCCTCAGCCTCAGGAAGAGGAAGGACGGCTTCCTTGCCAAAACTGGGTCGGAGGAGCTAAGAGCAGACCGTGTCATCCTCTGCGCCGGCGGTTTGGCAGGGGCAAAATTGGGAGGAACGGACATGGGCTATAAGCTCCTTGCCGCCTTCGGTCACAGCAGAACCCCTCTCTACCCCTCCTTGGTTCAGCTCAAGACGGAAACCACCCTTGTCCGCTCCTTGAAGGGTGTCCGCTGTGAAGCCTTGGTCAAATACGGCAGAACAACAAGAAGGGGAGAACTGCAATTTACCGACTACGGTGTCAGCGGCCCTGTGATCTTCGAGCTGTCCCGTGGGGCAGTGGGAGGAGAGCTGGAGATCGACCTCCTTCCCGACCTGAGGGAAGGGGAGCTTCTTGCGCTTCTGGAAAACCGATGCCGGACACTGCCTCAACTGAAGGCAGAGGATCTTCTCACCGGCATCCTCCATAACCGTCTGGGCAGAACCATCCTCCGTGGCTGTGGCCTATCCTTGGAACAGCCCCTTCACACTGTCTATGACCTCCCCAGAGTGGTCAGCATGTGCAAGAGCCTGTCTTTGACGGTGCTGGGTACTATGGGCATGGATCAGGCGCAGGTCACCGCAGGAGGCATCCGTACCGAGGAATTTGACCCCAAAACCTTGGAAAGCCGCCTTTGCCCCGGACTCTATGCCGCAGGAGAGGTTCTGGATATCGACGGAGATTGCGGCGGCTATAACCTGCAATGGGCCTGGTCCTCCGGCCGTCTGGCAGGAGAATTGAGAGGTAGTCTATGATTCGTATCAGAGATATTATTTTACCCCCGGAGCATGACCAAAGCACCCTCTTATACTGCGCTTCCCAAGCTCTGAAGCTCCGTGCCTCGGACATCAGCTCCCTGCAGATCCACAAGCGCTCTCTGGATGCGCGGAAGAAGCCCAAGCTGTCTTGGGTCTATACCGTGGATGTTACTCTCCGCAAGGGAGAACGGCAACTGGTCAAACAGCTTCGGAACAAGAAGATCACCTATGAAGAGCCCTATTATTACAAAGTCCCCAAGTGCGATTCCACCCACAGACCTGTGGTGGTAGGCTTCGGCCCTGCGGGGATCTTTGCCGCCCTTGTGCTGTCTCTGGCAGGGCTTAAGCCCATCGTTCTGGAACGGGGACAGCCTGTGGAACAGCGCTCCTCCCATGTGGCGGCCTTCCGCAATGGCGGTGTGTTAAATACGGAATCCAACATCCAGTTCGGGGAAGGTGGCGCAGGGACCTTTTCCGACGGCAAGCTGAATACAGGCACCAAGAACGAGCGGATCCGTTGGGTGCTTCATCAGCTTGTGAAGGCAGGGGCGCAGGAGGACATCCTCTACGATGCCAAGCCCCATGTGGGAACAGATGTTCTGTGTGAAGTGGTGCGGAATTTGAGAAACCGTATCCTCTCCTTAGGGGGCGAGATCCGCTTCGGCGCAAAGCTCACTGCTCTGGATACACAGGAAGATCGGCTCTCAGGCATCCGCTATGAGCAAGAGGGCAGGGAAGTGAGCCTGCCCTGTGAGGAGCTGATCCTTGCCATCGGTCACAGCGCCAGAGATACCTACCGCTATCTCTACGAAAAGGGCATTGCTATGGAGCAGAAGCCCTTCTCTATGGGCGTTCGCATCGAGCATAAGCAGAGCGCCGTTGACCTTGCCCAATACGGCGCCCCTCGGAGCAAGGGCATTCCCCCCGGGGATTATAAGCTCAGTGTCCATCTCCCCGACGGCAACAGTGCCTATACCTTCTGCATGTGTCCCGGTGGGGAGGTGGTGGCGGCGGCCTCTCAGGAGGGCAGGGTAGTGACCAATGGCATGAGCTACTCTGATCGGGGAGGGGACAATGCCAATTCCGCCTTGCTTGTCACCTTGAAGCCACAGGATTTCCCCTCCTCCCACCCCCTGTCAGGGATGTTCTGGCAGGAGGAGATCGAAGAGAAGGCCTTCCTCTTAGGAGGGGGCAACTACCACGCTCCTGCCCAAACCGTAGGAGACTTTCTGGCACAGCGCCCCTCTGCATCCTTGGGGGAGGTACAGCCCTCCTACACTCCCGGCGTCACCCTCTGTGACCTCTGTGACCTGTATCCGGAGAAGATCACCTCTACCCTCCGTCAGGCCATCCTTGCCTTAGACCGACAGCTCAAGGGCTTTGCAGACCCCGGTGCCATTCTCACCGCCCCGGAGACCCGTAGCTCCGCCCCTGTACGCATTCTCCGCAATGAGGCCATGACCGCCTCCCTTCAGGGTCTCTACCCTTCGGGAGAAGGCGCAGGCTATGCCGGTGGCATCGTCTCCGCCGCCGTAGACGGCATCCTTTCCGCAGAAGCCCTGATCGCCGCCCTGAACCAACAAGGGAAGCAGGCTTAGAATGCCCTCATTCCCTTACAAATTTTTCAAAATTCTCGGCAAAAAGCACCCCTTCGGGGAAGAGGAAAGGAGCAAAGCCAATGGAACAAGCTACTTATGATCCCAAGCTTCTGCAGCGGGTACAGTATATGGAGAGCCTCTTTGACCAGCTCCTTACGGCCCTGAGGGAGGGAAGCTTCTCTCCCACCGATGACCCCCTGCAGAGGGAGAAGCTCCGCATTCTCACAGACTATTACCACAGCCCTCAGTGGCGCTCCGACTACGAGGCCGACGAGGAAGGACGATTTCCCCCAAATTTCAAGCGTGGCATCCTGTCAGAGGACGGCTTCTACCTCTTCCTCTCCCAAATTGCCCCCTGAGAGATACAGAAACAGTAAGCCCCCGTCACCCCTTTTCCATCAAAATCGGGTGACGGGGGCAATTTTCTATTGGAGACGGGAGACGGCCGGAGGAGCAGAGGGATTGAAAATAAGACGAATTCGCATTCGTTCCCATATAGATCTCAACTTTATCCTACAACAATCCCCCGCCCCCTCGTCTCTCCCACCGTCCATCGACCCCCACCGCACCCT
>JAFOZC010000223.1 GCA_017391305.1 Oscillospiraceae bacterium
AGCCAAGGGGCTTGGCAGACATCGGTAGACAGAGCGATAAGTCCCGGTTTACCGAACCGCTTGAAGTTTGCACACAGGCCTTGCCTCTCCCTCCGGGAGAGGTACCTCCCGAAGGGAGGGGGAGAGGGATGTGCAGACAGTAGGTGGTGGGATGCAGTTCGTAAGAGGAATCGGTGCGGTGGGTCTGTGGGTGGTTTGTGGGTGGAATCGGTGCAGTGAGCCCTCTCAGGCGCTTTGCGCCAGCTCTCCCGGAGGGAGAGCCAAGAGCTTGGTGGGCGCTGATGGTCGGGTGGAGAGGTAAGGGTGCGGTGGGGGTCGTAGTCCTGCAATATTTCATGGTAGACTTGCTATATTTGCATGGTAGACTTGAAATATTTTTTTGGTAGACTTGAAATATTTTCATGGTTGACTTGCTATATTTTCTTGGTAGACTTGAAATATTTTCATGGTAAACTTGCTATATTTTCGTGGTAGGGTTGCTTTTTGGGGAGAAATGGGGTATAATGATATATAATGAGGATTTTGTACAATTTGCAGGATTGTAGAATTGTACTACTCGATTTTTTGAGGAAAGAAGGTAAGATACTTATGAAATTTTCTGTAAGGAAAAGGGTATTGTCCCTCTTGTTGGCGCTGATCATGGTATTCGGTCTTGTGCCTGTGGTGGGCGTACCTGAAGCACAGGCTGAGAGCGATGATAGCAGTGTGTTGGATTTCCCTCAGTCTGATGATAGCAGTGTGTCGGATTTCCCTCAGTCTAAGGATGGGCTCAGGGCTGAGAATGCCGATGGGCGGCAGAACTACATCGATATGCCCATTGAGGTATTGGACTTTAGAGGGGACGGTTTCCTGTTCCAGGCATCAAGCACCTTTAGTACACCATACAGTCTGTCTAACTCTTCCCCAAGACAGGTAGGTGGCGTCAATTTCCCCGGCAGTAACGAGAACGGCCCTTCGGGCAGAAGTGATGACTTCCGTACCGTGGGATTGGTAGAGGAGGAGCTGTACAAGAGAAATGTGGTCTATACAGACGCTACCATCCACTATATTGCCGCTGCTCTTTCTGCAAAGTCCTATATTCCGAACCTGAATAACTACCCTCGCATGAATCGGCATTTCGTCCAAAAGGTCAATCAAAACCTTCCCAAAGGCGACCTGGACAGCACCATCGGAAAGCTGGATCCCCCTGTGAAGGGGGAAGTGCTCCTGTGGGAGCAGGTAGAAACCTGCTACGATCTTGCCTACTATATGCTGTCCTCTCTGTGGAGAGAAGTTCCCACGAAAGACGTACTGGGACAGGAGACCCGTCTGGACGGACAGAAAACGGATGTGCGCTACAATCTCCACGTGCCGGAGCTGAGCCGTCTGAGACTGTATTATGTCACCAACCCCGATCGGAATAAGACAGAGTACACCTATACCTCCTACTACGGAACAGAGATCAAGGACGGATATCTCTATAATTCCGACACCACTAAGCACGGGATAGCCCCCTCCTTCACGGTGATGAATGGCCTGGGCTTTGAGGATCCTAATTTCTTCGGATCGGATACCGATCTGAACTATTCCGGTGGTTATGGACGAAACCACAATTACGGCTTTACGATCCATGCCTACGGCGGATTCGTGTACAGTGAGAGTGCAAACTATTACTTCAACTTCAGCGGTGACGACGATGTATACTTCTATATCAACGGTCATCTGGTCTGTGACCTCGGCGGCATCCACGGTGAAACCAACAAAAATGTTGATGTGAACAGCTATGCCGCAGAGCTGAATCTCAAGGACGGGCAGATCTGCACCTTCGACATGTTCTATGCGGAGCGTCATTCCACGGGCATCAACATGCAGTTCTATACCAACATCCAGCTTATGGACACGGATGTGATCACAGGCAAGCAGCAGTATGACTCTGCAACAGGGAAGCAACTGATCGACGGTGCCGCTGTGAACATCGGCACAGAGACGGACTACAGCTTCTCCCTGCTGAACCGCAGATCCTACCCTGTGCAGGATGTATCCTTTGACGATCCTGCCATCGGCATCACCCTGTCCAAGGGTGGGATCACCCTCAATGATGAGACAGCACTGACGGATATCCGTGTGACTTATCGGAGCTATGACAGTGGCAACGGTAAGGTCTATGAGGGTGCTGGAACAGAGGCAAAGAGCCCCACGGATCTTCTGACAAAGATCGGAGCCTTCTTCACAAAGGATAACAGCAATCCTATGGAGAACTGCGCCTATACATACCAATTCAAGGCAGGAGACACCCTTGCAGATCTACAGGCACTGCTGGCACAGGGCATCCCCGCAAGCTGTGAGCTGATAATCTACGGCTTTCACCGTACGGTCAGCGGAGGTCTGTTTACCAACACCATGACCTCCTCCTGCGTACCTCTTGTGGTCAAGAAGGACGAGAATGAACAGCTTGTCTTTGTAGAGGATGCTCCCCTTCCCGGTACGGCAAGCTGCCGTATTTACGGCATTGACATGGGTACGGTCTCCGTGGGCGCTCCCCTTTCCTATGTGATCGACTACGGCAAGCCCCTGAGCTTCTCCATTGCAGATGCCAAGAATGCACTGACTCACGACAGCGGTATGATCTCCGAATTCGTCGGTCTGACTATGAACGGTGAGAACGGCGCCATTAAGACCGAGGAGCCCCTTGTCTTCACAGAAAACGGAAAGGGAGATTGGGGAACCTTCACCCTGTCAGGGGATAGCCTGAGCTATACCCCCCAGGACTTCATGAGCGGAGTAGAAAGCTGTTACGCCGTATACCGTCTCAAAGCAAGCTCTAACAATGCTGTCATTGCCTATGTTTATACAGAGGTGCAGATCATCCCTGCCACCTCGATGTACTATGAGGCAGAGAGCCTGATGGGCCGTATCTCCTATGCAGAGAAAATCACGGATAAAGAGACGGGTACGGTGACGAGGAAGAATACTTGGACCGTAAAAGAAACTGCCCTAAATACGCCCCAGACCGCTATGCCCGGGGACAAGGATATCGTGATCCCCGATTACAGCAATCGGACAGATGTGCTGTTCTTTGGCTTCGATAATACCGATGCCGATGCCGAACGCTATGCCCTCAGCCAGTATAACGGGGTCAACTATGACCGCATTGCTTGGAAAGGCGGCAGTACACTATTTACCCAAAGTGCCACCATTGAAAACGGTGTTCTGAAGATCGTTCCCAAGCTGGGTGTGAAGCCGTCCGTCTATGGTGACGGTACAACATCCACCGGTCTCTATCCCGATTGCAGCAATCTGGGAAATATGATCGGCAATAGCTCTAAGAAGGCTCTGAGCTACGATCCTTCCGGAGCGGAGGTTCTGCAGATCCGCTTCAAGATGAAGAATTTAGACACCAAATATGACGATAACGGTGTAACAAAGAACACAAGCCCCTATATGGGTCTCCACCTTTGGTGTACAGATAAGAACGGCAACCCCTTTAAGGACAGTCAGGGCGATGAAGATGCCGCCCGTTGTATCGCTAACTTTGCATATGATCCCGACATCCTAAACAGTGACGAATTTGTGACATGGACCGTGCCTCTGGCAAATGAATTTGCCAAGATCGGCACGGTATGGGGCGTCCGTGTGTACTTCGGCAGTATCTTAGGCCATCAGACGAAAGATGGCTATCTCATGATGGATTACATCTATATGGGCCCTGCGGACAGTGCTCCCTATCGGGAGACCTACGGCTATGATCCCTCCTATGAGGCGGTAAGTGAGCTGTCCAACGGTGCAAGCCTGTATACCGAGGGCAAGGGCGTTCCCCTTCCCGGCGCTGCAGAGCCTGCAAACTTTACCCAGGCAAGCTTCAGCTTTGTGGGAACGGGCTTTGACATCATCAGCCGTACAGACGAGGACCAGGGTACGCTCCGCATTGAGATCTTCAACAAGAAGGAATGTACCACAGACGACCTTGAGGTTGCTTATACCGTGAATATGAAGGGCAATATGAAAATGAACCAGATCCCCGTCTATTCCAAGGAGGATCTGCCCTACGGCCGCTACTGGGTCAAGCTCAGCGTTGGGGATAAGGTTAGCTCTATCATCCCCTCTTTGAGTCGTGGTAATCAGTTCTATCTGGACGGGATCATTATTCACAATCCCGTAGATCCCACGGCAAACAGCTCGGTCCTCCATGCCTATGAGCAGGATGGGGAGGCTTATGCCGTTGTGGAGGAGGTCCGAGACAAGCTCCTGGGCGAGCCGGACTTTAATGAACTGAACGATCATGTAAACGGTTTGATAAACGGCGCTGTGTATATAGACTATATACCGGTGCCTGAGGAGAACGAGGACGGCACCTCCGTGGGAAATAATCCCCAGAATCCCAACGCTTCCCACCACAACACACACAAGGTGGCCACCTACAATAAGCTGGGCCCCAACAACGAGGTATATTTAGCGCCTCAACAGGCCATCGCCTTCAAGCTGGTGATCTACTCCAAGGAGCTTCCCCAGCGTATTGATGTAGGCTGTAAGGCCATCATGAAGGACGGTGGCATCCTTGATATCCAAACTGCCAAGGTCGCCAAAAAAGCCACCGGCGTCTTTAGCCGTCCCCTTTCCGGCGGTCATCTGCGTTTCTTCAGCCTGCCTCTGTGCGAAGAGATGTTTATTCAGGAGAACGTTAATGGGAAATCATGCTACACTACCTATATCGTGCTGCGAAACAATGCCCTTAAGAACGATTCCACGAAAGAGGCCGTGCTGTCCATTACGGATATCAAGGTAGCCTATAACCAAAAGCCTACCCCCGCAAGCGATGCAGGGTCAGGGTCAGGGGCAGGGGCATCTGGATCCGGAATTAAGAGCCTGGGTGGAATCCCAACCCGAGACTCCGTAGAGCTGCCCGAGGACAGCTTCGTTCCCGTTGAGCTGGTGGTGGATGCAGGGATCATGGATGTGATCGGGGCACTGCTGACGGAGTTTGAAGTGGAGGAAACTCCCATAGAGGAGGCGGAGCCGGGAGATCTGGCCTTCGCCGGTGCTTCTGTGGCTCTCCATTCGGATCTGGCCATCCGATACAAGGTAGCCGAGAGCTTCTTTACGGAGCAGGGCTATGAAGATCCCTTTGTGGTGGTAGTAGACGAGAACGGCGCCGAAACCGTGATCCGTGAGTATACGGTGACGGATGGCAAGTATTCCTTCGTCTATCAGAACATTGCTCCCCATCGGATCGGAGACAAGGTAACCGCCACCCTCTATGCATACTACAACGGGGAGCTGTACTGCTCCGAGAGCCGTGACTACTCCGTGGCGGATTACTGCTACAACATGCTGGGCAAGACCGAGGGTATGGAGAGCTACGAGACCCTCCGCCGTCTCCTTGTAGACATTCTCCTCTACGGCGCAAAGACTCAGGAGTACATGAGCTACCGCTGTGAGAGCCTGTGCAGTGAGCGGCTTAGTCCTTCCCAGCTTGCCTGCGGTACGGAAAGCTGCCGTGAGCTGGAGAACCACAGGAATCAGAGCTATGAAACCGTGGAGAACCCCACAGTATATTGGAAGGGCGCAGGTCTGAATCTGCGTGAGTCGGTTGCCATCCGCTTCCGTATCGAGGCAGAGAGCTATGAGGGCTTAGAGGTCAGGATCACTCTGGCAGGAAAGACCTATCGGATCTACTCCAAGGACTTCGACCACAGGCAAGAGGGAACCTATGTCCACTTCCGTAGCATCAATGCCGCCCAGATGAGCGAGCCTGTCTATGCCGCTGTGTTCCACAATGGGGTACAGGTCAGCGATACCGTCTGCTACAGCATCGAGTCCTATGCCTACTCCAAGCAAAACGACACCATCCCCCATCTGGCAGA
>JAFOZC010000224.1 GCA_017391305.1 Oscillospiraceae bacterium
AGGTGAAGGAATAGTAATAGGCCTTCTGATACAGGCTGTACTCCCCTTCCGATGCGGGGACTTTGATCTGCTCTCCGTCCTCCATCGTAAAGAGCATGTATGCATCCTCGTCCTTGACTACCTCATCGGACAGATCCATGTAGTAGTTAATGGCAATATTACCCTTCAGGCTGATGGTGCGGAAGCGCAGAACAGCCTCCTTGATACGATCACCGCAGACGTCACAGCGATTATCCGCAGGAGTGGTATCTCTGTGTCCTGTTGCCGGAATGCTTTCCTGTGGGAGGAGAACTTCTCCGCAGGTCTCGCAGTGCTGACCTTCTGTCAGACCGTCTTGGGTGCAGTTGGCAGCTACGGAAGGATCGGTAACCACGCTGTGACCTGTTGCGAGGATAGTCTGCTGTACGGTGAGGACGATGTTACAGGTGGAGCAATGCTTGCCTTCTGTCAGACCGTCTTCCGTACAGGTTGCGGGGACTGCCATATCGCTCACTTCCCTATGCCCATTTGCAGGGATGGTTTCTGTCTTGGTCTCCTTGCAAATGGTACAGCTATGTTTCTTAGCCCCCGCTGTAGTGCAGGTGGGGGTGGAAACTGTTGTTCCCACATCCCAAGTATGGGAAGCTGTAGTCGTACTGCCGCAACGGTGACAGGCTGTCGTATGGGTTGCAGAGCCATCGGAGGTCGTGGTGTATTCATGATAGCAGACAGTGCCTGTCTGCCATGTAAGGAGGGGGTATCCTAAGTTGGTAATTCCCTCGTTGGTCTCAAATGCAGGGCCTAATACGGATGCATAGCCCTTCAATGTCTCGGGGGAGACCTGTTTGGAGTCGGTGATCACCACACTACCATACTGCCGTACCAGATCAATGGTGCCGGTACTGTAGCAGTTGATGATCTCCGCATTGGCGGCTAAATTGTGGAGGCCGCTAATGATACCATAGTCATTGCCTACATTATAGCAGTTCCGAACAATCAAGCTCTTGACACTACTGGAAAGGTAGCCTATTACACCACCTGTGGTACTGGTCAAGGCCCGTTCGCAGGTTCTACCTGTGTTGTAGCAGTTCTCTACTACACAGCCGGCGCCTCCCACCATACCCACAACACCGCCGGAGACAGAATCTCCGTAGGTAAAGGCGCGGTTATAGCAGTTCGTGACCCTTGTGCCGGCTATAATATAGCCCACAAGACCTGCAACGCACTTCTCACCCATTGCAAATCCGCTGTCAATGCCAACAGAGTCGATGGTAGCACCCCGTGCTATGCCGAAGAGTCCTGCATAACCGGGCGACCATTGGACAGAATTCAGATTGCGGATCACATATCCCCTGCCCAGAAAGCTTCCCCTAAACTCGTAGGTGCTACTCTCATCTGCACCGCCGATGGGAAGCCAAGGCTTATTTTCCAGATCCAGATCGGCATAGAGCGCAATGGTCTTTCGGGTGAAATTGTTCCCTTTGCGTACCATATAGGCCACCAAGCGCAGATCTTGGGGAGTATAAATCCGATAAACTCCGTCCACCACTTGCAGGGCGGTGGGATGGGTGCCGTTCTCCCACGAAAGCACAGGGCGGAGGAGATTCTTGGTAAAATAATCCTCACGGTAGCCTTGTCCCAGAACAGAGGAAGCGTTTCTCAGTTCCGCCGGGGTCAACAGACCGATATAACCGATCTGCAAAGCATTGGCAGTACCGACGGCAGGTAGGCTGTTGAGGGTATAGCAATTGTCCAGAGTGTTCCCCTTTGCGGCGGCATTGACAACACCTACGATGCCGTTGCCTCCTACCCCGGCATTGTAACAGTTGATAAGCTTGGAGTTATGACAGCCGCTTGTGTAATAGCCCACGATACCGCCACAGGATGAAGCCTGATCAGCAGTGAAACTCTTTGCATTCACTGAGCCTACATTATAGCAATTCCGGATCAGATTATTGCTTCCGTTGAGCATACCTAAGATGCCACCGGAGACGGTGTTGGCAGAAATGTTCGCCTTGTTATAGCACTCCGTAATAGAGGAGTTAGCACGCATATTCCCTGCGAGGCCTCCAACCTTCTCAGCACCGAAGACAGCACCGCTCTCTATGCCCACAGCCTTGATTTCCCCTTGATACACACTACCAAAGAGCCCAACATAGCGGTTACCTGTGGTGATACAGAGATTAGAGATCATGTGTCCCCCACCGTCGAAAGTGCCACAGAAGTTGGGGATGGTCATATTCTCAACAGGCACATTCCCACCGATAGGAATCCATTCCCTGCCCTCTAAGTCGATGTCGGCATGGAGCCGAACAGTACTGCCCGCAAAGGTCACAGCCTCTTCGTTGACCATATACGCCAGAGCACGGAGTTCCCTCTCGTTGTAGATATGGTACACTCCCTCTCCATCCGGATTCAGGGTCGGCAGGGCTTCCCCGGGGTACACAAAGGCATTGAGAATGGGATAGCCCTCATTCCGAGAGATCAGACTGTCCCTGTGGAAGGCAGGGCCGGGGATATTATCGGAGTCACGGAGCTGAGCGGAAGGGATGAACCCGGAATTCTCTAACGTTGCATCGGTGTAAGAGCCTATGATTGCAATATCCTCCGTGGTGTAGCAGTTGTGGAATCGAATATCCGTAATGGAGGCATGGATACCTCCTGCCATAGCCCCTACAGTTTTACCGCTGAGAGCGCCCTTGTGGTAGGAACGTTCCACGGATGCAGCTCCTGCCGCACTGGAATAATAGCCCACCAGACCGCCTGCCATAAGATTGGAGGATATAGATGCATGATTATATGCATCACTGATGGTGGAAGCCGCAGACATTCCGATGAGACCGCCCACGCAGTTGCTGCCTTGGACAGTGGCACGGTTAAAGCACTGAGACACCGTCCCCTTAAGGTAGCCCACAAGACCACCGATCTTAAGCTGTCCACGGACACTGCCACTGTCGATACCGAAGTTGCGGATATGCCCCTGAACAGAACCAAAGAATCCCATGTAGTTGAGGTCGGAATCCACCCGTAGATTGCGCACCCTATGTCCCAGACCGTCAAATGTGCCACGGAATAGAGGGCCGTAAGCATCCTCCGTCATATTGCCTCCAATAGGAACCCACTCACGGGAATCCAAGTCAATGTCACAGGTCAGGTAAACTGTCTTTCCGTGAAAGCTGTTTGTCCCACTGTTGACAAGATATGCAAGAAGTCGGAGCTGTGCGGCACTGTCCAAACGGAGATCTGCGGGAAGCTCCGTATCACATTGGCTTTGGAATATGGGGTAGCCGTCGTTGATCCACTCACAGTCAGAAATATAGCCCTTCCCTAAAGACACAGCAGAGCCGACTAAGCCTGCGGAGCTAAACTGTCGGGAAAGGGTATAGGACTCCAGATCGGTATTGTCTGCTACCGTAGGACTCTTAAGAGGCTGTGTGGAGTAACAATTCGTTACTGTCAGCTTCCCGATATTATAATCGGGATTTGAGCTGTTATAGAAGCCGATCATACCAATGCGCCCTTGGGTATCCTTTAACTGGCCTGCATGGTAGCTGTTAGTGATCGTAGTCACAGAGTCACGGGTAAGGTAACCCACAAGACCGCCTGCGATAGAGCCGTTACAGGTAACGGTGCTGTGATTGTAGCTGTTATGAATGGAACCTGTGCCACCCATCATAGCTATGAGACCGCCCCCCTGACTTGTGGAACAAATCACATTGGCACGGTTATAGCAATGCTCTACGGTGACGGAAATACCTGTTCCGAGAAGAGAGGCCGTTTTCTCCTTTCCAAAGACCATACCGCTCTCTATACCCAAGTTACAAATGGTGGCATTATGCCCATTGCCGAACAAGGCCACATTGATGCTGTGGGGCTTGTAAAGGAAGAGGTTCTTGATCACATGTCCGTTGCCGTCAAAGGTACCACGGAAGGTGGTTGCGCTATCCCCTCCTCCTATGGGCTCTATTGTATAGCCCCGAAGATCCAGATCATTCATAAGCTTAAGGGTCTGTCCTGAGAAGGTAGTTCCGCTGTTGACCATTTCCGCAAGCTTGCCAAGCTGGTCAACGGAATAGATCTCATAGATGCCCGATGCATTCTTCTGCAGTTTTGCCGACGGGTCGGTAATGGAGATCATAGAGGGAAAATCCTTGATAGCCGGTGCAGGCAGACTCTTGCTTCTGTCTGTATCCTCCATAATGGGAGTAAAGACAACGGAAATTGAGGTGCTCTCAACATTGTTTAAGTGGATGGTCAGCTTGCGAATTCCCTCTCTGGAATTTTGTCCCTCGGGATTGGGAGAGGTAGGCAGAGGCTGGGCATCCATGACCGAGAACACAGCCTCCGAGGGGGAGGCGATCTGTGCAAGGAGGGTCTTGCCGTTCAGCATGAGCTCTGCGGTCTTATTGTCATCAGACAGGGTGATCTGCGCATGAGTATGTCCGAACCAGTAGATCTCAGACGGTGCGGTACAGCTGATCTCATCAACCAAGAGGACACGGCTCCGATGGTCGAATATCATGAGTCCACGCTTCACAGAGCTTGCCCCATAGCCGTCATAGGCATCGGTGAGATCCACAGTGGCATAGCCTCCGTCATAGCCGCTTCTGAAATCATCGGGCCGGCATTTGGCATCTACATCCTGTCCGCCGAAGCTGTCGGGATTAATGAGTATCACATTCTGTCCCTCGGTACGCTTGCGATAATACTGCCACCTTGCTCCCTCTTTATGGTTGTCCCAATATCTGGGAAGGCTGTAACTCTCCGAGCCCAGATCCTCCATCCAGATCTCGCCCATAGCCTCCAGAACGAAGGTGCCGATGTCTAAATCAGAGTGGCTGTTCTGATTATCGCCGGATTTGATGGCGGCATAAATCGCCCTCTCATCCTCACTGCGGAAGGAAGCAATGCTCTCATGGAGGGGGCTCAGGAGAAAATGATCCGGCTGTTGCATTTCGGGCTCATAGCCCTTTACAAGCTTCGGGTCATACCACAGAAGGTTGAGCGCCTCGTCTCCCGTTCCGCCTGTTTGTTGATAGACGGACAGCTCCGGCATGTGGAAGCGGTTGGCATACCAATGAAGGAACGCACCCTTTGCGATGGCTCCGTTGCCTCCGTCCCCGTAGTTGAAGGCACGGACATTGCCGTTGGCGGCGAAGACATAGCTGCCGCACTGCCGTACTCCGTCAATGTCGGAAAGCCCGAAGTCCGTTCCCAAAACCGTCTCCAAGGCATCGAATGCAATAGCGGCATATTCTACCCCGATCCCATAGTAGCCCGGCCCTTCGGTAAAAGCCCCGGAGGGCGCTAATAGACCGAGGAAGTGGGGCAGATGCTCCACCGCATCTGCAAGATAAGCGGCGCATTGGGTGGGATAGTCCTCGTATATCGCACAGGCCGCCACGGAAATGCACCCGTGACACCAGGAATTCCAGTTGGTTTCGGAGAGGTGATACCAGTGATCCGTGGGGGAAGCCTGTATGCCGAGGCGATAAAGAGCCTCTCTCACTGTGCTACGCTGGGCGGGAGTCATATAATGATACAACCAGTCGTAGCCGATGCCCACACCATAGGACATCTGTGCCGCATCCAGAAAATGAGAGGGGTTCCAATCCGGAAAGGCACAGACAGCCAGCATTTCCTCCACAGCTCTGGAGGCATAGCGTTGCTCACCGCTGAGCTGATATGCCATGGACATACGAATGATCCGTCTGCTTGCCAATCTGGCGACCTCCAACAGGTATTGTCCCTTGACCACCTCATAGACACAGGTGGGTTTATCCATCTCCGCTGTGCAAAAGGCTATCATGCGAGCATACCATACCCGCATATATTCATCGGTTTGGATCAATTGACGGATGCGAGTGAAGTCCCATGCATCGGCAAGAATTCTGGGATGTTGCCCATAGGATCGGGCGCGGAAAAGGGCATCGATCTCTTCCGTACTCACAGAAGTCCGAAGTTCTGCCTGAACAGCAAAGACCGAACCTGCGGAAAGAATCCCTGCGACCAATGCAATCAGCAGGAATATGGACAGTAGAGACCGAAAGAATTTTGATAGATGCATAAATGTCCCTCCTTCAGAATGGCTTTCCCGGAAATCAAGTTGCAAAATAGACTGCGGCACTGTCACTGTAGGCAAAAAGCGCCTTGCACAGATCTAAGAGTGGACCGCTTTTGTTGTTGCCGTAGGTGTCGGGGCTGTATCTAAGGGTAGCAGACACAGGGCTATCCCCGAAGTAAACCTGTGCAGAGATCACAGATCGAAGCTCCGAGGCTAACAGGCTATCTAAGGTAAAGGCATAGAAGCCCTTCATGTCGTTATATAGCACAGCATCTGTAAGGATTTTCGTCTTGTTCATCCCCTGTGCATCGAAATAAGAAATTCGCAGGGTCAATTCAGACAATCTATCCCCATATTCCCCGGGATGGAAGACGAAGCGAAGTGCGACCTTGGATTCCAGATTCAGGCTCTTCCCTTCCCAAGTAACGGAAGCATGAGGCAGATCATCCAGAACGGTGTTGGTGTTGCCGAAGGTCACTGCCTCTATGTCAGACAGATAGGCTTTCTGCCCCTCGGTCATGGCGGCATCTGCGAGGCTGTCTGTGCGGTAACTCTTGAAGAGCTGTGCCTTAGAGCCATATCGGAGCAGGTCTGCACAGAGGCTCTTCAGGCTCTCAGCTCGGTCAGGATGGTTCATCTGAGAATAGGCGTAGGTAGCAATGCTGTATTCATCCACAGGGGAATAAAAGGTCTGTCCGTCCTTCGTTCCATAGAGGACAGAGGAAATGGTATCATTCATCTGCACAGCAGTAAGTCCGTCCAAGGTGAAGTAATAGTAGCGCTCATTTTCTACCGGAGTGATCCGAAGGGTGGTGGTTCCTGTTTTTTCATTGCCCTCATAGCTGTCTATGGTGCTTTCCACATATACCGTAGTCATGTCAAAGCCCTCTAAGAGGGTTTTAGAAACAAGGAAATTCACGGAAATATCGCTGGCAAGATTCAAGCTGTGATTCAGCTTCAAGGTAGGATCTTCTACAGGCTTTTTGCTTTCCTCTTCGCCGCAAATGCACAGGCCTCCGGAGTAGCTGTGGGCCTCCTCATAGGATAGACCGCAAGTCTCACAGCTCCCTAAGTGAGTGCCGCTGTTCACAGAGGCATAAACGAAGGCATGTCCCAGTGACGGGATCCTTGTCCCCGCTGTCATTGTCACACCGCACAGGGAGCATTGACTTCCGTCCGTGAGACCCTCTGCCTCGCAGGTAGGCTCATAGCCGGGAACAGTCTCGGGAATGTGGATCTTGTGGTCGGAATTGTAGGACGAGATCCAACTGCGAACCTTATAATACGCACCTGTATCGTGCTTGTGGGTCATACCGTAGACTTTCCCCTCATGTCTGAGGGTAACGAATACCCGATCGGAATCATGGGTCAGATAGGTATTATTGGGGAACACATGAAGGGTGGTGTGGGAATCCGGGAAATTGCTGATGCCTTTCGCTCCCTTACGAGCGATCACATTCCCGTACTCGTATGTAAGAACGAATTCCTTGGTAGGAATGTCGTACTGATAAATGGCATCGGAGGTGACCCACAGGCGATCCTTGTTTCCATATACAGGAGACAGGTCATGTCCGTTGACACCTGCAACGGACTGACGATACTTGCTGACCTCTGTCAGCGTCGGTGCGGCGGCAGAGCCACCAACGGTATAGGCAGTGATCTCTTCATCTCCCAAGCCCCAAAGAACCTTCCGATCAGGATCCCACAGGACACCGTGAGCCCCGAATAAGCTAACCTCTGTGTATTTTGTACTTGCACTTCCTTGTGAAGCGGTATAGATACGGATCCAGTTACCCAAGCTGGCCGCTACGGCTACATTGCCGTTAGGCAGGTACTCGATAGCGTGGGGATTGGGATTCCCCGTCAGGCTGACCTGCCATAGCTTCTTCCCTGTGGCAAAGTCAACCAGCCCCATAAAGCCACGGGAGGAGCAGACCGCAACCACATATTTCCGCAAGCTCTTGCTATACCGAAGCTTGGCATCTGTGGGAGAATTGAAGGTTGCAAGATCCGTAAACCCAAGGGCTGTGGTAGGCTTCCAAGACCAGGCTCTCTCTGCACTGTTGAGCTTGTCTCCCCGAACATCGATCACATCGATCCGCTGGTTGTACTGATCCATAAAGGCCGCCAATTCCCGTAGGCCTACTGCTCTGTAGGTAACGGTATTTTCCATAATAACGCCGTCTTGGGTGGTGTTTCCCATACTGCCTACCACACAGCGAATCTTGTCCCCCATTCGGACATCGGCATTGATACGGAAGGTCGTTGCAGTGGTAGAGGTCAGTTCCCTCTCTCCCCCATTGGTGGGCCAGATCTGCTCATTGTTCTTATAGATCCGAAGGGAGGTAGGGTTCTTGCTTCCTTCTGCAACATATTCATAGGATCTTGCCACCTTTAGAGCCATTTCGATCCGTCCGTCATAGGGAACGGTATAGGTCTTGACCGTATCACGGGTCTTGGCAGGGTGGAGCTTCAGCCCCTTTCCATCTACATAGTTATATGCATGGGCAGACCAGTCGGTAGCATACATGTACCTACCGTACTTCTCCACATACTGATAGGTCATAGGGCCGAAGGTATCATTACTGTCCCGATACTCAAAGCTCCAATTCCCCATATCGTTCTGTGCAAATTGCGTGTCGTCCGCAGAGAAGGTATCTCTGAACCCCGGGGTCACCTCCGGTTCTGCCAAATCCGTATAGGTAAGGGTATTATAGAGCTTGACCGCATCGCTTGTCACCTGTCCCATACCGCCGATCACAATACGGAGCTTGTCCCCCTGCTTCACAGGAAGGGACAGGTCAAAGTCCTTCGCCGTAGTGGAATCCAGTACAAGATAATTGGAATACAGCGGGTAAACCGGGGTAGTATTCAGCAAAATTCGTAGAGATGTTCCGTTTGCCGCAGAGTTGCTCACGTCCGATAGCGCCACGAAACGGGAAACTACGGTATTCAGCCTCACAGTACCGCTATAGGGGACGGTAAAAGTCTTCACTGTATCCGCAGTTTCGGCAGGGTGAAGCTTTTCTCCCTTGGAGTCCACATAATTATAGGGATGGGTCTGCCAATCCGATGCGTACATCTCCCTGCCGTACTTCTCCACATACTGCCAGGTCATGGGGGAAAAGGATGTCTTTCCTGCGGGAGTCCATTCCCAAGACCAATGGGGATCTTCTTTCCCCCAAGAGCCCTCTCTGAAGGTGTATACTTCCCCTACACGACGGGTCTCTACTGCTTCCTCCGCAATAGAGTCATAGGTAACCGTGGTCTGCAGATTCACAGCATCGGAGCTTCGATTGTCCATAGCTCCGACCACAAAGCGTAGCTTCTCCCCCTGCTTCACAAAGGCTTGAACATTGATCTCTTCCCCTTCCTTGGAAACCAAGATGTGATAGTCTCCTTTCGTGGGATACACAGCGGTATCCTCCAGTAGAATGCGGAAGGAGGTCGGGGTACTGCTGGTTCCTACTGTCATATCACTTGTACGGGACACAGAGACACTGACAGTGACATAGCCGGATGCAGGAGCAGTAAACACTCGGGCTGCATCTGCCTTTTCGTTGGGGTGGACATTGATGCCGCCATTGCGAGCGGCGCAGTAAGGATAGAGCTCCCAATCGGCAACATAACACTCCCCCTGACCGTCTACAGTGGTGTAGCTCATCGGATAGAAGTCCGTGCTGTCAGCCAAAGCCCATTCCCAGGACCAAATACCGTCCTCCACACCCCAGTGCTCCTCCTTGGTGTAGGTAAAGCTCTCGCCGGGACGGACAGTACCCTGTGCCGACACAAAAGACGGCAATAGCTCCACCAACAAAGCAATAAGAAGGAGAATAGGGATCCATCTGCATTTTTTCACGACATATCATCCTTTCTGCATAAGTATATTGATTATAAATCATCATACCATACGATTGCCTGTGTCACAAGGAGAAATTTGATATTTTCAACAACTTTTCACCGCAAATATCCAAAAGCTCCTGTCGTTTTCTCTGTATTTCACCGAGAAAACAACAGGAGCTGTTTGGTGGGATCATTGTGCCTTATTTGGCAAAATATACATTTGCCGCTTCGTTGTACAGGTACATAGCGGCGGCTACGTCTTGAAGCTCTCTGTCGTGGATGCCCTTGGCATTTTCGATGATGGAGGCGCAGTAGGACAGGGGTGC
>JAFOZC010000225.1 GCA_017391305.1 Oscillospiraceae bacterium
CAATGCTTGCCCTCGGTCTGTCCGTCTTCGGTACAGGTAGCAGGGATTTCCTTGTCGATTACTTCCGTATGACCCTTTGCATTTATGTAGTTGTCCTTGTAGCTGTGGGAACAACGGGAGCAGGTGTAGGTAGTGTAGCCCTGTGCGGTACAGGCGGGAGCAGTGACATTGGTGGTGTAGCTGTGACCCAGAGCTGCTACGGTTTCCTGCTTGATGAGGACAATGTTACAGACGGAGCAATGCTTACCTTCGGTCTTGCCTGAGGCGGTGCAGGTTGCAGGGACTGCCTTGTCGATTACTTCCGTATGACCCTTTGCATTTATGTAGTTGTCCTTGTAGCTGTAGGAGCAATGGGAACAGGTGTAGGTGGTGTAGCCCTGTACGGTGCAGGTGGGTGCGGTGACCTTGGTGGTGTAGCTGTGGTCTGAGGCTGCAAGAGAATCCACTGTATAGTGATCGCCACAATTACTACACTTATAGGTTACAGGGCTACCTTTCTCCGGTCCCAAATAGATATAATCCATAGTTATTGTTCCGGGGACTGCACTGTTCTCACTCTCTATGTCCCCAAATTGGAGTCGCAATGCTGTGAGTGTGGTATGCTCCGCAGAATCCAGCCCTCCTAATGGAGCGCTAAGGATCACAAACTCGCCGGAATTGATCTGCTCCGAGGTAAGAGGAATGGCATCCAGACTATAGAGTCGCTCTACCTTGTCACCTTTCCCCTCGAACCGATCAGGCCCTACAAAGTAATACAGGCGAAGATAGGCATTACTCTTGCCCTGTAGCACCCGAAGACCCTCAAAGCGTAGGCGGATACGGATCATATGATCATTCTTGGGCTGATATTTCAAACAGAAGCCCTCATTGTAGCTCTCGCCGGTTTGAACCCACAGATGATGATAGCCCAATGTCTTAAATCCGATCTTCATAGTTCCGCTGTCAGTATCTACCACAGGCCCTTGATAGCGTGCATCTAAGTAGCTCCAATTGCTCGCTTTATCATAATCTACTCCACCATAGAGTGGATTGTTCATGTAGCGGTCAGAGTTGTCTGTAAAGTTTGTAAAAAAGGCACTTTCGGGAATACTGACACCTTCCGTACAGTGGGGCTTCTGCCCCAAGACCTCGTAGCTATGACCTAAAGGTGGCAGAGTCTCCTGTCGAATCAGAGTCTCACCGCAACGGTCACAGTAGCTTCCTTGGGTCATGCCACCTGAAGTACAGGTGGGAGCAGTTCCAACCACCGTTTTCACCAGATGTCCCAAGGGTGCTACGTATTTTGCAACGTAGCTATCCTCGCAGTTCTTACAGCAATATGTGGTATAGCCCTCCTCTGTGCAAGTCGGTGCTGTGACAGCTTCCATATAGCTGTGTCCTGTTGCAGGAAGGAGCTTGATCACAGGGCTGTCACCGCAGAGAGTGCAGATTTTCGTGATCTTTCCTGTGTTCAGGCAGGTGGGAAGAACCGTTTCTTCTACATATCGGTGTCCTGTAGGAGATAAGTTCTGTTGGGGTACAAGAATTTCTCCGCATCGATCACAGTCTGTCCAAGACGAAAGCCCTCCTGCGGTACAGGTAGGTGCCACACCCCCATGAACAACTTCGATATGACCCAAAGGCTCTGCATGATCCTCTGTATAAGTATGACCACAGGTACGGCACAGATAACTGACCATTTGCGCTGTATCGGGTCCTACATAAATATAGTCCATGACAATAGACCCGGGCTTGGTGCTGTCTATGCTTTGCAGATCCCCAAACTGGAATCGCAGTGCTGTGAGGGTGCTATGCTCCGTAGAATCCAAGCCCTTAAGCGGAACGCAAACCGTCACGAACTCCCCACAGGATAAGTCCTTGGGTGTAAGATTCACGGTATCCAGACTGTATAGCCGTTCAACCTTGTCTACCTTTCCCTCGAAGCGATCCGGGCCTACAAAGTAATACAGGCGGAGATAGCTGTTACTTTTTCCCTGCAAAACCTGCAGACCCTCAAAACGTAGGCGGAGCTTTATCATATGGTCACTCTTAGGCTGATACTTAAGGTTAAAACCGTCATTGTAGCTTTCTCCCGTCTGGATCCACAGATGGCTGTAGCCCTCTGCCTGAAAGCCGATCTGCATAGTCCCTGCTTCTGTATCTACCACAGGTTGCCGATACCGAGTATCCAAGTAGCTCCAGTGGTCCACCCTGTCGTAATCGACTCCCCCATATACGGAGCTCCTGAGGTAGCGGTCGGAATCTCCTGTAAAGTTCGCAAAAAAGCCACTCTCCGGTGTATTGCTCCCTTCCTCACAGGACAGCACTGTGTCCACAGCCTCATAGCTATGTCCCAAAGGATCGAGGATCTCACGGGAAGCAAAGACCTCGGAACAGCTATTACACATAGCACTTGCCGTTGCTCCCTCCGTCGTACAGGTCGGTGCGACATAAGCAGTTGTAGCATAGCCCGTATGGTAGGAGTGTCCTGTTGCAGTAAGGCAGATGCTTGTAGCTACGACTCCTGCGGGGTAGCCGTGTTCTGCATAGTGCTTCAGAAGGTCAAACTGAGTGCTCAGTTCCTTATGGAAATCTTGATAGACCATAGGATCAAAGGTAAGAGACAGCTTCATTAGGTCAGTACTCTTATAGTTGGACAGGAAGTGCTTAAAGGCCTTCTCATAATTACCCTTCATAGTCTCACGGAATGACCGAGTGTTATTATTGATATAGAATCGCACATCGAAGAAGGGACTTGCACAGCGCCCCTCCTCAATACCATACTTTATAAAGTGCTCGTATAGTTTCCCCTCATCTGTGCCATAAGCTTCCTTGAGATCCGAGTAACGGTCTGCGTAATAGGTGGCACTGAAAACATAGGGCTTTAGTTCCGCAGGAATAGACACTGCCCCGGCAGAACGAATCACAGGGAAGCGGAGAACATCCACCCCGTCAAAGCTAACATAATTGGTGGTCGCAAGAGCCGTACGGAACCACTGTCGGATATAATACGTGGTATGATAGTCTCCCGGTCTGGATGCGTAGGTATGATATGGCGTACACCACAGCGCTACATCCGGATTGATCAGGTGGTAAATCGCCTTACCCATAGCCTGAACACCATGATGGGATACCTGCACGATATCACTCTTGAGAGAGTAATACTTCGTTCCATCCTTTGCATTTTCATTATGGTATTTCGTTAGCACATATTCCGAAGCAATAGAACTGTCTCCTAAGAACAGCACAGTTTTTCCGTGTACCGTAACACGGAAAACGACACTGGTGTCATTCACTCCCGTGACCTGTCTGAGTGTCCTGTTGGTAAAGGTATTGCCATTCTCCTCCAGAGTACCGGAGAGCTTTACGGTTTCGCTGTCTGCCGCTGAATAGACGTCCTCACAGGTTAGAAGAATGTCAATATGGATCTCATCAAAATCCAAGGTAGAGTTACATTTTCCTGAATGAGCGGAATTTACCTCGATGAGAGGTGTAGTCTGTCCCTTGGCATTCTTGAGCATGGCGGTATGGCTCACCAGCTTGTCATAATACTTGATCATATCCGCGGCAGTAGTCTCGTTGCAATACTTATTCGCCTGATCTTTGTTTATGAAATGATGATAGACTCCGTCCACGGTGATCTGATTCCTATAAAGCTTTGCCACAGATAAAAATGCGGCAAAATGATCCGGGTGTCCATGTGTCATGATCCATGCATCGACATGAGGCTTCGCCTTCCCTGTGATCCGTTGCAGGTAGGCAAAAAGCATCTTTCCATCGTTGTTGGTTTTCTCATAGCCACCGTCGATCACCACGATTTTCCCCTCGCGGCTTCGGAGAATATAGGACATAGTCTTCTCGAATTCTCCGTCCGTACCGGGAGTTTGAGAGGGGATCTGGTGGAGCGTAGTCTCTGCATTGGTCTGTTCATCGGGCAAACCTGGGATGTGGGTAGTCTTTTTGGGAACATAGAAGCGCAGAATGCAGTGGATATCCTCCGTAGTATAGTTACCCAAAGACTCATCCGACAAATGATGCAGGTTAAAAACCCTGAGAGAATACTTCCCCCACCATTCCTCCGTAATGTTTAAGATGCTGTCCCGTTCAACATCCTGTCGGGCTGTCTGCTTGGCATTGGTGATCCATGCCTCAGGTCGATATTCCCAGCCTTCCTCTAAAACCATCACAGATCCAACGGGAAGCTGTTCTTTCGTGAGCTTTGCCGTAGTAAAATACTTGTCAGCATCAGAAGCAGAATTTCGTGTATAGATCCGATTGTCCACACAATTCCAATAAGCGCAGTGCTCTAACTTGGGATAATAGCGCTCATAGCCCAAAGCCACATACTCATCAGGAACATAAATACGGAATGCCTCATGGATGTCAGAAGAATACAGATCTGTCAGAACCGAGCCATCTACCTTGGAAATGTTAAACCCACGCAGGGTGTAGTTACTCCACCACTGCTCCGTAACCTGAATAAATTTCTCCGTTACGTTCTCTTCTCTCAGGGTCTGCCTGCTGTCTGTGACCCAGCCCTCCGGCCTGTACTGCCAGCCCTGCTCAACAACGATCACAGAGCCTACGGGAATATCCTCTCTGCAAAATCGGGGTGTGGCGAAAAATTGGGTCGAAATACTATCTCCTGTGATTAGTTTGTTATAGGAATCTGCCTTGGTTGCGTTCCAATATCCGCTCTTCGTCAGAGCAGGACGAAGCTGTCGATAGGCTCCGTCTAAATTCCACGTACCCTGCTTTAACTCCTGTTCGGTAAAGCTTCCGACCGCAGTTCGAAAAGTCTGAGTATTTTCTTGTAAATCTATTTTTCGACTTGCAAAAATCAAAGGTATCATAGACAGTAACACGGAGATCAGTAAAAAACAGGAAACAAGTCTCTTTACAATCTTCATAATTCTTCTCCTTCTCAAGAATTTTGGTCATTTTTCGCCTAAGCATATCAATAGCTACATCAAATCCGAAATTCCCTTGAGAGAACATCGGATAATTCCAATTATAGGAGGGAAAAAGGAACTTGTCAATACTCAGGAAATTCAGATACCATGAAAAATCCAAGGCGATCCTATGAAATCATGTATTTTGAGTCAGGCATAACATCATAGACACGAAGGGATTGCACAAGGGTCGTTTCAGAGAGTAAGTCTGAAACGACCCTGAGACTTATTTGGCGAAATAGGTATTGGCGGCTTGGTTGTAGAGGTACATGGCGGCGGCTACGTCTTGGAGCTCTCTGTCATGGATACCCTTGGCATTCTCGATGATGGAGGCGCAGTAAGACAGGGGCGAATAGGAAACGTCTGCGGTTTCTGTGCCGTCGGAGATAGTTAAGGTGAAGTATTCGTCTAAGTCCTTAGCTCCGATGTCGGGGATGTCGGCATAGTATTTGCCGGAGCGGATGCCTAAGGGGAGAACTTCGCCCTTGTAGGTGACGGTGAATTGGTCTGCAATACTGCTGTCGACGGTG
>JAFOZC010000030.1 GCA_017391305.1 Oscillospiraceae bacterium
AATAAGGTGGTCAAGTTCATCCAATCCTATACCGGCATCATTGATCGCATGGTTTGGAGAAAGCAATAAGGAGTAATTTTTGATGGATCTAAACATCCCGTATATTGTACTCAATGAAGTCAACCGAGGCCTCTTTGATCGAGCGGTTCTTCCGGAGAAGGAGGCGGATTGGTTGTATGTTTGCAGAATGTGCAAATTCCAATCCATCACCGGTCTGTTTTGGGAGGGTGTGCAGAAAAGACAACAGCTTCCCGAAGCACGCTTTATTGAGCACTTCCACAAGAAAGAAGCTCAGGAGCAGTTCCAGTACCGTCATCAGCAGAAGGAGACTGTACGGGTCAGGGCCATGCTGGAAGAGGAGAATATGCCTTATATCCTCCTGAAGGGCAGCCGAATGAGGACCTTTTACCCCAATCCTATCGCTCGTACCAGTTGTGATGTGGACATTCTGTTCAAAGGGGACGAGAAGCGTCTCCATGAACGAATGCTGTCTCTCGGCTATGAATTTGAGGCAGATGAAGGTACTACCATCAACTACCTCTCCAAGCCCGTGAAATTTGAGATGCACCGATACCTCTTTGATGAGCGGATGGAATTTGACGGCTTCTTTGACAGGGTCTGGGACTACGCCCGACCTGTTGGAGGAGGTAGCTTTGAATATGTGCTTACAGAGGAATTCTTCTATGTCTATATGGTCGCCCATATGGCAAAGCATTTCACCCGTTACGGAAGCGGTGTGCGGCCTATGATCGACCTGTATTTGTATAACCGGAGGACACCTGCAGGCTTTGACCGTTCCGAAGCAGAGCGGATCCTCAAGGAGATCGAGCTTTACGACTTTGAGCAGAGGCTGAAGCGCCTTTGCGTTGCTTGGTTCGAGACAGGTGTTTTGACCGAGGCTGATGAGAAGCTGACGGACTATATTATGGAAGCCGGCATCTACGGTGACAGCCGTATCATGGCTGCCGCCGCTGTGAAGGCTCCGGATACCGCAAACCAAGAGCGTCGGCAGAAGATCATACACTATATTTTCCCGAGACCTCAGGTCATGAAGCGCCTTTACCCTCGCCTTATGAAATGCCCCCTCATGCTCCCGGTTGCTTGGACCTGCCGTTGGTGCAAGGGCGCCTTTACAGACAGCCGCAGTACCGCCAAGAAGAATCTACAGCATTATGCCAGCATTGACCGGGGCATTGTCTCTCACGTCAGTGAAATGACCGCCGAGCTGGGACTGAAGGATAGTCACTGAGCTTCCCTTTGTCCCTGCAGGCAGAGCAGAGCATTTCGGTCAGAGACGGAATGTCACTCTTAGTCGGTTGGGAGCGGTATCGGACAGATCATAGGAATATAGAAGTACGTTTTCACAGGAGGGAACGAAAATGAAGAATAACGGATTTTATGTTAGCAGAAAGAACCCCTTGCTTTGGATCTCCGTGATCATGGCTATCGCCTCCGCAGGTCTCCAACTCGGAGGCTTGTGGATGGGGCAGTTGGAAGTGGCTTCTGTGCAGATCATTCTCTTCCAGAAGGTTCTGCCGATTTGGGTCTGTCTCGGCTTTGCATTTATCGCAGCAGTACGGGGTCAGCAGGAATTCTACCGTGTGACCAAGCCTGTCTTCTGGGCTTGTGTGTACTTCGGTCACATTTCACTGGATTGGCATTTGCGCCTGACCGAAGACACTTTGTCTCTGGCTGCTGTACCTGCTGCCTACTCCCTTTTCGCCTTCCGTCGGTATTTGATCCTGTGCTGGATCGTTTATCTGGCGCTCTATGTGCTGGTACGGCTGATCCTTACCGGAAGCTTGAAGCTGCCCATTCTGATGCCTCTGCTTAGCTTCCTTCCTTTTGGGATATTGCTATTCGATTTTCTCTCGGACAGTGGCAATCTGCCCACCTATGAGAGATGGAACAAGCTTGCCAATGTGCTTATGACCGGTGCGTTCTTCCTCATCACTCTTGCTATGCGAGTTTTTGCAGACGGGAAGTATCACCGCACTTGGGGCGATCGCTCCGACGGCCGCAGACTCCGTTCCATTACGGGGATGAATCTTCTGGCAGGCTACTTTATGCCTGACCGTAACGATGCCTGCAACAGCATCCGTGACACTGTGGAGATCAGTGCCGTAGAGGCTTACATCCACAGAAAGAGAGAAGAGGGGCTGAAGGGCTTCGGCATCATGCATGTGTTCCTGGCGGCTTATGTACGCTGTGTTGCCAAGTATCCGGGGCTGAATCGCTTCTTCTCCGGCCAGCGGATTCACCAGAGGGATGAGGACATTTCCTTCACTATGGTAGTGAAGAAGGATATGTCCACCGATGCTCCCGATACTTCCATTAAGCTCCATCTGAACGTCCATGACACTGCCGAGGATGTGTACCACAAGCTCAATGCCAAAATCGAGGATGTGAAAAACGGTGCAGAGGACGACGGTCTGGACAGCCTCATGGGTTTGCTGTCCCTGATTCCCGGTCTGCTCCTGAAATTCTTGGTTTGGGTTCTGAAGCTCATGGATTATTTCGGCAAGCTTCCCAAGTTCCTTCTGGAGCTGAGCCCTTTCCACGGCTCTGTGATCTTCACCTCTATGGGTTCTTTGGGCATTCCTCCCGTTGTCCATCATTTGTATAATTTCGGCAATCTCCCTGTGTTCCTGGCCTTTGGCAGAAAGTACCGCAAGACTCAGCTGAATCAAGATGGGGAAATCGTCACTCACCGCTATGTGGATATTTCCATGAACACAGACGAGCGTACGGTAGATGGCTTCTACTACGCTGCTGTATTAAAGCATTTCCATAAGATCTGCCGCAATCCCTCCCAGCTGGATCATCCTCCTGTAGAGGTGATTCGGGATCAGGACTAAGGCAGGAGGCTAAGCTGTGAAAAAATTTGCAAAACGCCTCTGTGTTCTCTGGAAGCACAGAGGGAAGCACATAAAGCTGTGCAAGGGCTCGAATGTGACAGTTTCCTCCACCTTCGAGGGCTATAATTACATTGAAAAAAATGCATCCTTTACAGGAAAGCTGGGCTTCGCCTCTTATATTGGGGGAGATTCCAATATTTCTGCCTCGGTGGGAAGATTCACTTCCATTGGACGGGGAGTCAAGGTGGTCAGAGGTTCGCATCCTACAAGGAATTTTGTTTCTACCCATTCTGCATTTTATTCTCCCCACAATGAAATTGGCTTGAGCTTCTGCACCCAGTCCCTTTTTGAGGAGTTCCGCTATGCTGACCCCCAAAGCTTTGCCCCTGTGGTCATTGGCAACGATGTTTGGATCGGCTATGGTGTGACTATTTTAGAGGGTGTCACCATTGGTCATGGAGCAGTGATTGCAGCAGGAGCTGTGGTGACCAAGGATGTAGAGCCCTACTGCGTAGTTGGAGGTGTTCCCGCAAAGCTCATTCGCAAGCGCTTTTCCGAGGAAGTGATACAAAAGCTTCTGGAGCTGCGCTGGTGGGATCGCAGAGTGCAGTGGCTTCGGGAACATGCTTCCGACTTCACGGATGCAGAAAGCTTTGTGAAAACCATGGAGAAGGGATAAGTCTTCCCCATTATCATAGGAGGAGCTATGTACGATCAGTTGACC
>JAFOZC010000031.1 GCA_017391305.1 Oscillospiraceae bacterium
AGCTTCCGCACCGGCAAGAAAATGCTCCGTGACGCAAAGGCAAAGGAGGCAAAGAAATGAAGTATAAGAATCTAAAGCTCAGCCTTTCCTCCTCTCCCCATGCCCACAGTGGCTGTACCACCAAGGTGATCATGCAGGATGTGTGTCTTGCTCTGATGCCTGCCCTCATTGTGGCGGTGTGGTTCTTCGGACCCCGTGCCATTTCCTCTACACTGATCTCCGTTTTGGCTTGCGTGGGCTTTGAGTGGGGCTATCGGAAGCTCCTGCACAAGGACAGCACGATCCATGACTGGTCTGCTGTGGTCACAGGCATTTTGGTGGCCTTTGTCTGTCCCGTCAATCTGCCTTACTGGACCTTGATCTGCGGTGACTTCTTCGCCATTGTGGTGGTCAAGCAGCTTTTTGGCGGCATTGGCATGAATATTGTGAACCCTGCTCTGGCTGCCCGTGCCTTCCTGTTCAGCTGGCCTGCCCTGATGTCCGGCAACTGGAATGTTCCCGGCATCCGTGTCCCCGTAACAGGCCCTGTGGATGCCGCTACCTGTGCCACGCCTATGGAGGCTCTGGCTTCGGGTCAGCTCCCTGCCGAGAGCCTGTTGGATCTCTTCCTGGGCAGAGTGGGAGGCTCTTTCGGTGAGATCTCCGCACTGGCTCTGCTTCTGGGTCTGGGATATCTGCTTTTCAATCACGTGATCAGCATCCGCATTCCTCTGAGCTATGTGGGAACCGTTGCGGTTCTGACCTTCCTTTTCCCTCAGGGGGGAATTGCCGGTTGGCAGTGGGCGCTGTATCAGGTTCTTTCCGGTGGCCTTCTCTTAGGCGCTATCTTTATGGCAACGGACTATACCACCTCTCCCGTCACCGGGGGCGGTCAGCTTGCCTTCGGTATCGGTTGCGGTGTGCTGACGGTTCTGTTCCGTTACTTCGGCTCTTATGTTGAGGGTGTCAGCTTTGCTATCCTGATCATGAACTGCTGTGTGGGCTTCTTCGACAAAATGGGTCTGCCCAAGCGCTTCGGTGTGAAGAAGGGCGGTGGCAAGGGATGAAATATATTCTGAAATTAGCCCTGATCCTTCTGCTGATCACCGTGGTGGTAGCAGGACTTCTG
This sequence comes from Oscillospiraceae bacterium, assembly GCA_017391305.1. GTDB lineage: Bacteria > Bacillota > Clostridia > Oscillospirales > Oscillospiraceae > JAZOXB01. Next base: position 1,109 of record JAFOZC010000031.1, read on the forward strand.
GGTCTGGTCAATTACCTTACCGAAGATAGAATTGCAGAAAATACCGCAAAGAAAGCCAACGTGGCCATGCAGACCGTTCTGCCCTCTGCAAGCTATGAGAAGCTGGATGTGACCTTCGAGGGGATCACCGAGGTCTACAAGGCAGAGGGAGGCTATGTTGTCCGCCTGAATGCAATGGGCTTCGGCGGAGCCATTGACCTGATGGTCGGTGTGAGCGAGCAGGGCTCTGTTACCGGTGTCTCCGTTATTTCCCACGGGGAAACCGCCTCTCTGGGTGCGGAATGCACCCGTGAGGATTGGAGAAGCCAGTTTGTAGGGGCTGTAGGCGGCTTGCAGGTCAAAAAGGACGGCGGTACGGTAGATGCTCTCACCGGCGCTACGGTGACCTCCCGAGCTGTGACCGAGGCGGTCAACCGTGCTGTGGAATGTGTGAAGGAGGTGCGGCAGTGAACTTCAAGAAAAGTCTCAGGGAAGGCCTGCTGACCAATAACCCTGTCCTGTCCCAGCTCCTCGGTATGTGCTCTACTATGGCCATTACCACCACCCTGTTTAACGGTCTGGGCATGGGTCTTTCCGTGACCCTGATCCTGATCTGCTCCAACGTGGTCATCTCCCTCCTGCGGAAGATCATTCCCGGCAAGATCCGTATTGCGGCATATATCGTCATCATCGCAGGCTTCGTCACTATGGTGGATCTGCTGCTGAAGGCCTATTTGCCGGCGCTTTCCGACAGTCTGGGTGTGTTCATTCCCCTGATCGTTGTCAACTGCATCATTCTGGGCAGAGCCGAGGCCTTTGCTTCAAGGAATTCTGTTATGGCCTCTGCCGTGGACGGCTTGACCCAAGGCATCGGCTATACCGCCGCACTGGTCGTTATGTGCATTGTCCGTGAGCTTCTCGGCAGCGGTACCTTCGGCAAGGGTGTCTTCGGTGCAGACGGCATCCGCCTCATTGATGCACAGTATCCTGCCCTTATGGTGATCCTGCCTGTAGGCGGCTTCCTGACCTTGGGCTGTCTGATCGCCGGTTCCCAGTGGCTGAATGCCCGAATGAAAGAAAAGGAGGAAAAGAAATGAGCCTGTTCCTTTCTCTCTTCTCCATCTCCCTCAGCGCCATTTTGGCTGAGAACTTTATTCTGGTAAAATTCCTTGGCATCTGCCCCTTCATGGGGGTTTCCAAGAAGACCGATACCGCCATCGGTATGGGTGTGGCAGTTACCTTTGTTATGGGCATTGCCTCTGCCGCTACCTGGGCGGTGGATCACTATCTGCTGACTCCCCTGTCTCTGGGCTATATGCAGACCGTGGTCTTCATTCTGGTGATTGCCGCCTTGGTACAGTTTGTGGAAATGTTCCTGCAAAAGGTAGTCCCCTCCCTGTATCAGGCCTTGGGCATTTATCTGCCCCTCATCACCACCAACTGCGCTGTTCTGGGTGTGGCACTTCTGAATATCCAGAACGGCTACAGCTTCATCGAGTCCGTGGTCTACGGCATTATGGGCGGTGTGGGCTTTACCCTTGCCATCGTTCTGTTCTCTTCCGTTCGGGAACGGCTGGAGGACTGCGACTGTCCCGAATGCTTCAAGGGCTTCCCCATTGCTCTCATTGCGGCCGGCCTATTGGCCCTGTCCTTTATGGGCTTCTCCGGCTTTAAGGTTTTCTAAGGAGGTGCCATAATGGATAATATTCTTTCTGCCATTCTGGTATTGGGCATCATGGGTGCGGTCTTCGGCGCTGTTCTTGCCATTGCCTCCAAGATCTTTGCGGTAAAGGTAGATGAGCGTCTGCCCCAATTGACAGAAGCGCTCCCCGGTGCAAACTGCGGCGGTTGCGGCTATGCAGGCTGTCAGGCCTATGCTCAGGCTGTGCTGGATGGCAAAGCAGAGATCGGCCAGTGTGCCGCCGGCGGTTCGGAAGCTGCCCAAAAAATGTCCCAAATTATGGGCGTTGAGGCCGGGGAGTTTGAACGGAAGGTGGCTATGGTCAAGTGCCGCGGTCAGCACCATGCCTTCAAGGGAGACTATGAGGGCATCAAGGACTGCCGTGCCGCCATGTTTGTCACGGGAGACGGTCCTTCCGCCTGCGCCAACGGCTGTCTGGGCTTCGGCACCTGTACCACCGTTTGCAAATTCGGCGCTATTGCCGTAGAAAACGGTGTGGCTCGTGTAGATGCGGATAAGTGTACCGGCTGTATGCAGTGCGTGGAGATCTGTCCCCGTAAGGTCATTGTTCCCGTTACCTACAACGCAGATATCGTCATTGCCTGCTCCAACCAAAACCGCGGTGCTTATACCCGTCAGATCTGCGATGTGGGCTGTGTAGGTTGCCATCTCTGCGAAAGACAGTGCGAGCACGATGCCATCCATGTGATCAACAATTTGGCTGTCATCGACTACAGTAAGTGCGTATCCTGCGGACGCTGTGCGGCTGTCTGCCCCCGACGTCTGATCTCTGATTCCAACCTGAGAACGGATATGGATGCCGCTCCCTTATAATACTGCTTCTGGATAAAAGGGTCAGCAAGCAGTATTGTGTATAAAAATCATGTCTGCCGGATAGACCTGTACAGTGTTTATCCGGCAGAGTTCTCATAAGTATACTGTATAAAAAGGAGAAGGTATATGCTCCAAAAGGGAAAGAAAGCGGAACGAATCGTATATTGGGCATTTCTTGGGATCATTGTCTTGTTTTTCCTCGGCTTTGTGTGGATCAACCTGAACCCGGAGCAATGGTATAACTATGATATCTATGCCGATGCTATGGTCGCCAAGCACATGCTGAGGGATAGAAGTCTCTTTCCCTCGGATTGGACCTTTGGCAATCAGCTCTATGTAGGGGCTACTCCGGTGGTGGCGGCGCTGTTCTACGGATTTTGTAAGGACACGGTGCTGTCTCTGGGGCTGGCGTCCTGTGTCATGACCCTGCTGACCGCCCTCAGCTTCCTGTGGTGTCTGGGACCCTTTGCAGGGAGGAAGGGGAAGCTCATGGGTCTGCTGTGCCTCATGGGGGGTACGATCTTCGGTGGCACTGCCTCCTCAGATCCCAAGGGGTTGCAGGTGTTCTATACTATGGCAAGCTATTATTCCTGCTATATGGTGGGCATCCTGCTGACCCTGGGTCTTTGGCTTCGCCTCTTGTATGGAAAGAAGCCCTCCTGGTGGGTCGTGGTCATGATCCTTGGGGGCAATCTCCTCCTGAGTATGCAGAGCCTAAGGGAGCTTCTGGTGCTGAATCTGCCCCTTTGTGCCACTGCGGTGCTCCTGTACCTGCCGAAATGGAGCAGGGAAAGCAAAACGGAGCAGAAAAAGGGGAATCTCTTTGCCTTTGCCGCCTTGGGAGCCGGTCTTTGGGGAGTGTTGCTGATCAAGGTGCTGGAGAGACTTCTTCCCATACACCAGATCGATGTGCTGGCAGATCCCCAAGGGGGGCTAGTGGACAGATGCTTGCACAACCTCCGTGTGCTTGCGGAATATATGGGCTTGCAAAAGCCAACAGATCTTTTGAGCCTGTGCAAGCTCCTGTCAGGTCTCTTCTGTCTGACGGTGGCTGTGCTGTGTACCGCAGATTTCCTGAAGAGGAAGGAACGCTCTGCCTTAGGCGCTTTACTGATTTTTGCCTGGCTCAGTGTGGGGGCGGTGTTCTGCGCAGGTGTGCTGGTGATCAGCACCAGACACATTTATTACTTCCCTTGGGTGCTTGTAGTGGTGTTCTCTATGGCTTATGTGGGAGAAAGGCTCTTCCTGAAACAGTGGAGGCGTTGGGTGATCCTTCTGCCTCTGCTTGGAATCTCTCTGAGCAGTCTGTATTTTAATTACCGCTTGGATATCGGCAGATTCCGCAATCGGGAGGAAAATTGCAGGGCTACCGCACAGCAGCTCTTGGATCGGGGCATCACCCATGTCTACTATGACGGTCAGTGGAATTTCTACGGCCCTCAAATTGCCGCCTATTCCCATGACAGGATCCTGATGCCGGCCTACTTCCTGAATCCCGGTGGCTGGGAACAAGGGGATTTGCTCAAGCACACAGACTACCTGAGCTCCGATTCCTGGTATGACCTTGGCAGCTTGGACAGCTCCTACCTCCTCCTGTCGGAAAAAACTCTGGCGGCGATGGACGAGGCCTATCAGGAAGCCCTCCTGTCCCATCTGGAGCTTCAAATGCAATGTACCCACTTGGATGTGGAATTCTACTTCTACTCCTTCGATGAAGCCCTCTTCCGTGATCTGAATAACGAACAGTAAACAGCCAAATGTTTCTGTCTGATCAAAAACCGTCCGGAAGCCTTCCGATTTTATTCGGATCGCTTCCGGACGGTATGTGTATGTCATTGGGAATCTGTCTTTTGCTCCGAGCTTGGGTTCAGCTTGGGTCGGGTTCGGAGGCCTCCTCAGTGGTGGTTTCTGTAGGCTGGGTGCTTTCCTCTTGGGAGGTGGATTCGGATTCCGAGGCTTGGGTGTTTTCCGACTCTGTGGCGGTTTCGGTAGTTTGGGATTCTGTGGGTTGGGGCTCGGTAGGGGGTTCCGGTTCTGTGGTGGGAGCTTGGGACTCGGTGGGATTCGGTTCTGTGGGTGACAGCTCCGCAGGTCGGGGGATCGCCGGGGTGCTTTCCCTATCCCAGAGATAGCCCTCTTCCAGAAGATCCTCGTCATAGAGAAGGGTCAGCTCCTGTTCTCCCAGTCCCACACTGCGGAACAGATCCACATGATAGGCTACACCGTCCAGATACAGCAGATTCCAGTAATACTTACGTCCGTTTTTCTCTCCCGTAACGATGGAGGATCTGAGCCCACATTCCTTACAGCGATCGTGGAAGACGATGGCAAAGGAAAGGTCATGGGCGACCTTGTCGCACAGCAGACTATAGGCGGGCATAGCGGGGGTGCGACCGGTGACCCCGTAGGCGGTGGATCTTCCCGTCAAATATCGGAAGAGGTTCTCTGCCCGTTCTGCCTGAGTTTGCCCCTGCTCTGCATGGATCGCAGAGGACTGGAACAGGGTCTGCATGGAACGGAGCTTGGAACGCATGGACTCCTTGGCCTCCGGATAGGAGAAGTGAAGCTCCAATATTCTGTGAGAGCCCTCCTCCGGGTAGAGGTCTGCGGAGAATTCCGGGATGGCAAGAACCTTTCGGGGATTTTCCATGCAGTAGTTCAGAATATGGGCAGAAAAGTCTTCTTCCGTATAGTTGCGGATACGGAGGGTCAGGGAGGTGCTGAAGTTATCCAGAGCCTCGCTGATCTTCTGCAGAACCTCCTTGCTGTTGGCTACAGGGATGATGGCGTTGGTTTCTGCGGCAGAACGGCGGAAAACAATGGAGATCTGCACATAGGTGGTTCCCTTTTCTTCTATGATTTCTCCGTCGGCATAGTCCACGCTGTAGGCGCCGACGGGATCTTTTCGGGTGGCATAGAGGAGGGCTTCGTTCAGGTCACTTTCCGGATCTCCCTCATACTCCGGAATTTGGAGAGTGCCGATTTCCTGCCAGTTACGGATCAGGGAGAGAATGGCACCGCGGAGCTCCGTACGGTTGCGAACAGGGGTGGGCTCTTGAGAGGGCTCTCCCTGTGGGGAAGAAATGGGCTGTTCTACGTGGGGACGAACAGAAAGATAGTCTCCGCTTCCCTGCAGGGTACAGCCACAGAGGAAGCACAGCAGGAGCAGACAAAGGATCAGCCGTTTCATAAGGAACTCCGATCACAGCTCGAAGCGATCATAGTGCTTGAAGCCGTCTCCCAGAACCTGCTGGGCATCCTGAAGGATGATGAAGGCATTGGGATCTACGGTATAAACCAGCTCCTTCAGCTCGGCTAACTGCTTTTTCTTCACAGCGCAGAGGAGGACCTTCTTGTCCTGACGGGTGTAATAGCCCTGACCTTGGAGCAGGGTGATGCCTCTGTCCAGATCGGTGGCAATGACCGTTGCAACATCCTCGAACTTGTC
>JAFOZC010000226.1 GCA_017391305.1 Oscillospiraceae bacterium
GGAGCTGACGGAGCTGTTGGCAGTGGGACTTCCCGCACAAAGTCAGCTTGTGGTCTACGGCTTCCGTCGGATCATGGGAGAGAAAGATATGCCCTATATCAACACCATCCGCTCTCACTGTAGCTATAAGCGTCTGTCTGACAGTCTGGTAGGGATCAAGGAGGAGCTCATCCATATCAACGGCTCTGCAAGCCGTATTCTTCGTGTGCCGGATGTCAAGTCTGTCCGTGTTCCCACTGCACAGAAGCTGCAGATCGTCATCGACTATGGAAAGCCTGTGCAGATATCTGTGGAGGATCTTCGGGAACGGATCTTTGTCCACGCACCTGTAGAGTTGGGGGACTTTGTGGGTCTGACAACCATAGGCAATCATGGCGAGATCCTGCGGGCGATCCCCAAGGAGCTGTATTGCACAGCTTCCGGAAATAGCTGTAGGGGACACAGCGGAAGCTTTACCTACGAAGACGGCAGTCTTTGCTACCGACTGAATAAAATGCTGAGCTTAGCGGAGAAGATCAAGGCGGTTTTTGCCCTCAAGAATTGTTCTCTCATGGTCAATGACACGGATAGCGCCGAATATACTCATATTCTGGTGGAACTGCAAATTATCCCCGCAACAACGATGTATTATGAGACAGACTTCGCCTCCGGTATCTTTGCAACCGAGGCGGTTGGAGGCGCAGAGCCTTGGACGGTCGCAGGAACGGAGAATGCACAGGAGGAATTCCAGAATAACGGAAGACAGGCAGACGCCTATCCTACGGAGCTTTCTTCCGAGGTCAATGCAGAGAGCAACAGCCTTTTACCGAAGCCCACGGAGAAGAAGACACGGGCGGCAGTGCTGTCCGGAAGCCATGTGTTCCTGGACTTTGATACAGCAGATGAGGTGACATGGTCTTGTGTCTCCATGACAGCTACGGTAAATCCCAACGGGGGAGTTTTGTATGGTAACCTGACAGGCGATGATCCTCATATTTCCATGAGCACCTCTGCGCCACCCCTGAACTATACACTACAGAAGGGCGATTTTGTACAAATTCGGACAAAAATTAGCGTAAGCGATGGCTATGCCCGTAATCCGAGGGTCTACTTGCTTCTGGATGACAACACCCAATATTCCGAGGAGCACATGATCTATCAGAACGGAACTTTCAATAACAATGCGTGGCATACTATGATCTTCCCGATACCGGAGTCCTTTGAGGGAAAAACCCTGAAGAGTCTGCGTTTTGATCCCCTGAATGATACTACCGGCGGTGGCAACGGCAGTGGCGGAAACTATCAGATCGACTATATCTATGTCGGTGGGTCCCAAACAGCCCCCGGCCAGAATGCCTTGTTCTTTGGCTTCACGGGAACGGAACAGGATCTGCTCAGATACAGCAGTAAAACCTACGGCGGTGGGAAGAACAACTTCGATACAACGGATAAGGCAACGCCGCAATGGTCTGCCAACAGGACGGATCGGGTATCCGACATTATCATCAGCAATGATGAAGAGGGTACCATGACACTGAAGACCTTCAACTCCTCCTTCTATGTACAGTCCAGCCCCGGGGTGACTGCGGCATATCCCTTGCAATATGATCCCCACAGGGCGGAGGTGATGCAGGTTCGGTTTAAATTATCCGATTATACCGCAACGGGCTCTAAGCCCAGGATTTTCCTTGCCTATTACTATGGGAAGGATTATGATGCAAACGATGATGAGGTAGATGATGTCAGGACCGTTGCATCGGAGTTGTACCCCTTTGACCGGATCGTAACAGGGGACTATGTTACGGTCACGATCAATATCACGGGGGATTTCAGGCAAGAAGACATTGTTTCTGCCATTCGTTTGGGTTTTTCGGGACTGGGTTGCAGCACGACAGCACAGGGAACTGCGGTGATCGATTATATCTATGTAGGCCCTCGCGGAGAAGCGCCCTTGCAGGATTCTCTGTATTTTGACTTCACCAACACCATAGAGGATCAGCTTCGCTACAGCAACGAGGTCTATGAGGATCACAACTATGACGTCGGCACATGGAAGGGAACCTGGCGGGACGGCTCCGGCTGGTCTACTGTGACCATTGAAGATGGCTGTATCTCCACAGGTTTGGGTGACCACACCTATGCCTATGTCCAGACCGGTGGAAATGGGGCAGGCTTCTTGAATTACGATCCCTCCGAAGCACAGATCGTTGCGGTAAGGTTCAAGCTTAGCGAGGAAGCGGTCATTACAGAGGAGAGCAAAGCCTATTTCAAGTTCCAGGTCCTTAAGGAGGGTGGGGGAACGGAGCTTGTTTATGAGGAAGTGATCCCCTTCCCTGCGGATATTGATCCTCACAGCGGCTTTGTGACCCTGATCGGCGAGATCAGCAATGAGGATATCCTGAATGCAGAATTCTTTAACAGTCTCCGTGTGGGAATTTCGGGACTGCAGAGGGGCAGTGGCACCATTACCTTTGACTATATCTATGTCGGGCCTCGCAGTGCTTTGCCATCCGAGGATCGGCTTCTGTTCCACTTTACCGATAATAATGAGGATCGGGAACGCTACAGCTCCTTTACCTACGGCTATCATTCCGATTACGACAGCAATACGACGAAGTGGATCGCTCCGTATTCCCTGCCCAAAGCTGTCGAAGCCGGTGCTATTGTCGTCACAGGGACGGCAAGCAACGGAGGCAGCTATATAGAGCCCACGGCAGGCAGAGAGAGCTATGCGACCATGCCTCTGAATTATCGCCCCTCTGCGGGAGATATGGTGCAGGTTCGCTTTAAGCTCACGGACATGCTGGTAGAGACAGGGAAAAATTGCACCCTGTATTTTGGAATAGAAAACAACAGTATTTATACCGGAACAACGAACTTTCAGATACTTAAAACTCTCACAGAGAAGGAGTATTCCGGAGAATATGTTGTCCTTACGGCAAAGCTAAATGGGAAATTTACGAATGCAAAGCGGATATCCACCATAAGGGTTACTTTTAACGGGATTCACTCTGCCGATGCAGGCAAGCCCGGCTCCGTTTCGTTGGATTATGTCTACATCGGGCCGGAACGGGATCTGCCGACACCCCGTTATACGGTGACCTATCAGAGCGAAAGCGGAACGGTCTTACAGACACAGATCCTTCACGAAGGAGAGAGCTCTGTGTTCACCGGCACATTACCTACCAAGACCCACACTGACGAGGCACACTATATTTTCAGTGGCTGGGTCACAACGGAGGGGAAGACCCCGGATCTTAGCAATATCACCTCTGATCTGACCCTGAAGCCGAAATTCACGACCCAGAACCATCAGTGGACAACAACGGCTTTGACGACCTATGACCCCTGTACTATGGACGAGGTGACCCAGTTCCAATGCACCGTATGTAATTATAAGAAGACAGAAATGACAAAGGCCGCTGTAGGTCACAGATATGTGGACGGGGCATGCGCCGTCTGCGGAAAAACGCACACAGCCACATTGCTTCATTTCCAAAAAAATTCTCCCGAACTGAGCTTTGATTGGAATACTCGGAGCCAAACAGGGAACATAGCCTTCGACACCGAGGGAAATGGCTTTTTAAAGGGAACCTTCGACAAAAAAGCGACATCCGCCTGCTATTTGGGAATGAGATATTCGACTTTGACCCACAGCATCGGTCACACGGTATACAGCCCCGATGAGATCGTCCAGATCCGCATTAAGATCGACAGCGAACCCGATACGGAGATATTGGCATCCCAATGCCGTATGTATTTTATTTCCAGTGATATGGACTTGGGTAAGGGCTATAACGACAGTCATGGAGTATGGGCCCAATCTCTCACCGTGGATGAAGAGGGCTTTGTCATTCTAAATTTCCCCTTGCCCAGAATTGCTGTGACTCAGATCATCCGTATGGTCCGCTTGGACTTCCTGAGAGGGAATACGGAAACGGGAATAAAGGGACAGTTTGCGATAGACTATATCTATCTCGGTTCCAGCTGTGAGGCTCCCACAAAGGTGCATAGCTGGAA
>JAFOZC010000227.1 GCA_017391305.1 Oscillospiraceae bacterium
CCTACGACGATAACCGAACGTGCAGAATAATCGACACGCTTACCGAGGAGGTTCTGACGGAAACGTCCCTGCTTACCCTTGAGTGAGTCAGAAAGTGACTTGAGGGTACGGTTGAGATCGAAGACAACACTGTGAAGGGCAGCCAGTTCAAGCAGCCCATGCTTGAGTTCTCCGGCTCCTGCGCAGGCTGTGCAGAGACCGCTTATGCCCGTCTCGTGACCCAGCTCTTCGGTGACCGTATGTATATCTCCAACGCTACCGGCTGTTCCTCCATCTGGGGCGGCCCCGGTGCTACCTCTCCCTACTGCACCAACAAGGAAGGCCATGGTCCTGCATGGTCCAACTCCCTGTTCGAAGATAACGCAGAGCACGGCCTTGGCATGTACACCGCTCAGAAGTTCATCCGTGAAGGTCTGGCTGAGAAGGTCAGAGAAGTCATGGAAAAGACCGTCTGCGAGGAACGCAAGGCTGTCTGCGCCAAGTATCTGGAAACCATGAACGACGGCGAGGCTAACAAGGCCGCTACCGCTGCTCTGGTTGCTAATCTGGAAGCTAACGTCTGCTGTGACACTGTGAAGGAAATCCTGGACAACAAGGAATACCTGTGCAAGAAGTCCGTATGGATCTTCGGCGGCGACGGCTGGGCATACGACATCGGCTTCGGCGGTGTTGACCATGTTCTGGCTTCCAACGAGGATGTCAACATCTTCGTATTCGACACCGAGGTTTACTCCAACACCGGTGGACAGGCCTCCAAGGCATCCAACATCGGCCAGGTTGCACAGTTCGCAGCCGCCGGTAAGGAAGTCAAGAAGAAGAGCCTGGCTGAGATCGCAATGTCCTACGGCTATGTCTATGTTGCTCAGATCGCTATGGGTGCTAACCCCGCTCAGACCATCAAGGCCATCGCCGAGGCAGAAGCCTACAACGGCCCCTCCCTCATCATCGGCTACGCTCCCTGCGAGATGCACTCCATTAAGGGCGGCATGATGCACTGCCAGGACGAGATGAAGAAGGCTGTTGAGTGCGGCTACTGGAACATGTTCCGCTTCGATCCCTCCAAGGAGACCGGCAAGTTCACTCTGGACTCCAAGGCTCCCAAGGATGGCTATCAGGAATTCCTGCGTAACGAGGCTCGTTACAGCCGTCTGATCCGTGAGTTCCCCGACCGTGCAGAAGAACTCTTCGCACGGAACGAGGCCGCAGCCAAGGAGCGCTACGAGCACCTGCTGAAGCTGGTGGAGCTGTACAAGGACTAATTCCTAATCTATAAACCACCGCCTCCCCATAGGTACAAGCCTATGGGGAGGCATTTTTTCGTGAATAGTGAAAGGTGAATAATTGTGCCCCCTTCGGGGATGGATCCGAAATATGGGTGCATGGGCGGTTGGGGAGCTTTAGGGTTCTACATGAAGTTGGTTCATTTCGCTTGTGCCTGCATTGGGCGCTGACCGCCGGCATATGCGCAGTCCTTTGTATAAATGCCGGTGAAGATATGATTACGGGGCGGTCCCATTCATGAGACAGCCCCGTTTGTTATTGTGTATGGGATCATGCAGTAATCAAATGCAGGATTTCAATGATCAAATAAACGCCTACACATAGAGACACTGATATCGGGCAATATGTTCCGGGTGCTTTCGCAAATAAGCATCCAAAGCTTGTCTAAAGTCATTCCGGATCTGAGGATTCTTCCTTAATTGCAACTGAATATCACTTAATGTCTGAAGTCTATCCTGTTCATCCTCAAACAAGGTCACATTGAAGGTGATTTGTGCAAGACATAAAATGATCTTGTCACTGTCTTGATACAAATTCAATAGTTCTCTTGCCAAAGCTACACAATGCCTTGCAATCTTCACTTGGTTACTATATGAGCTAACATTCAACAATTTAGCCGTAAAGCATTCTGCCAGAGACTGTTTGCTATCCACCTCTACAGGAAGTTCAGCAAGACTACAGCCTTCATGTTCGACCAAGTATACCCCTGCATAAAGTGCGACAATCTCATCATTAGAAGAAAATTTCGAATATAAGCTCTGTAGTTCTGTAAGCGTCCTTGCTCTTCCCGCAAGATCCTGCGCTAAAGTGAGGTTAAACAATCCCTGTGCATACCGTACTGCAATGTCTTCGTTGCGGGGATGATCCGAATATAGGGCCTCCAGCTTGGGAAGAGTCTGTTCCCTTCTCGCAAGATCCTGCTCCGCAGTGAGGTTAAGCAATCCCATTGCATACGCTACTGCAATGTCTTCCTTGTGAAGATGATCCGAATATAGGGCCTTCAGCTTGGGAAGGGTCTGTTCCATTCCCGCAAGATCCTGCTCCACGGTGAGATTAAACAATCCCTTTGCATACTGTACTGCAATGTCTTCGTTGCGGGGATGATCCGAATATAGGGCCTCCAGCTTGGGAAGGGTCAGTTCCATTCCCGCAAGATCCTGCTTCACAGTGAGGTTATACAATCCCTTTGCATACTGTACTGCAATGTCTTCCTTGTGGGGATGAGCCGAATATAGGGCCTCCAGCTTGGGAAGAGTCTGTTCCCTTCCCGCAAGATCCTGATTCGCTGTGAGGTTAACCAATCCTTTTGCATACTGTACCGCAATATCTTCGTTGTCGGAATAAGCCGTATATAAATCCTCCAGTTTTGGAAGGGTCTGTTCCACTCCCGCAAGATCCTGCTCCACAGTGAGGTTAACTAATGCACAGGCATATACATAGGCAACATAAGACTCCTCAGAGTTTTTCTCGTAGAGCTTCCTCAGCCAAGCACAGGCATCCTTCTCTCTCTCCTTAAAATTATGGGCAATGTCAAAGAGAAGCCAAGCATATATCTCAGTGTAAATAGGATCCTTAGGCGTGGCAGAAAAAATCTTTTGAAAAAAGATTGGTTGTTTCTTCAAATAATTTGCGTGGTTCCGAATAGAACGACCCAAAAATTTCATATGTATAGGAGATTCGATCCAGTTTTGGTTATCAAAGAGATCTGCCCATTTTTTCCGTTCTAAGGAAAGCTCCAACACAAAATACTCTTTGAGAATATCCGGGCAATGGAAAAATACAGCCTCGCAGTCGATTTTTTCGGCAGATGTTTCTCTGTCCTCTCCATCCTTCTCCATGAGGGTCAGCTCAACGGGACGGGTCAAGCCAAGATTTGCTAAAAGCTCCGAGGTATCCATGCCGCCATTCTCGGCTAGCTTATCCAACAATGGAGTAGGATAGCCCGGTAGCGCAAAGACGGGAATGATTCCTGTAATACAGGAGTGTGCAATCAAAAGATCCAGTTCATCCTTATGTTTGTCTGTGATCCTTTGCCCATTGGCAACTTCCTTTAATTTTTCGTGATAATATCTTCTTTCTCGCTTAACAAGCCATTTCAAGAACTTTGTTTGACTCCAATTCTTTGGATTCTCTCCGTCGCACCAGGCATCTGCAATGGCGAGGGCATAGAGCGGACGCTGATATTCCTTGTCCAGCTTTTGCAGTACCTGCAGAAGTTCCTCCTGCGTTTCCTCCTCCATGATTTTGCCAATTTGTTTTGCAAAATCTGCCATCAGTGCCCTTAAGTCCTCCGGTTGCAGAGGTTCAAGTTCCAAAAACGCTTCCTTATGGCATTGGTACTCAAGGGGCTCTGTCGATTCATCATCCAAAAATTTTCTCCAAGTGACGGAATCCATTTTCTTATTCTCACGCTCAATCAGGAGAACTCTCAATTTTTGGCTACGGCACTTCCGGAATTGAATGTGCATCCAACGGTAGACCTCATCCATATGGGCCTGTACATCGTCGCAGATCACAAGGGTGTTATTGGCTGCCGGTTCAAAATTCTGCAGATTGGAATATCCATAGTTCGCCAGCCAATATACAGACCAGCCCGATATTTCCAGCTCGTTCTTAAATTCATAAGCCAATCTGCTTTTTCCGGAGCCTCCCTGTGCGGTGATTGCCCACCAACTGTAGCTTTGAGAGCTATGGCAAAAGTTCCGGAGAGCCTCCATTTCCGCTGTTCTGCCCACAAAGGAAACAGTATCTGCATTATACTCAAAGCGTTCGCCGTGGGAAAGGGTCCGTTCCCGCGGACGGCTGGCCATAAGTGACTGATAGGCAGGCTGGTTCGTCTCCTCCAGCAATCTCTCCAGAATCACCTGAACGGAATCATGCTGTCCCTGAGGATAGAAAATGGGTCTGATCCCGTATGTTAAAAACAATTCTGCCAGCCTTGATCCGGCTTTTTCTTCATCTTCGCAGGGAAGAATGGCAAAATGCTGTGCCCCTTGCTGACTTGTGCTGTGAACCTCACCCAATAGATCTAAGGTGCGATCCTTGGATAAGCTGCAACCAAGAAACAGCATCACGGAATTACGGAACCAATTCAGAAGTGCATCTTTAATATGCGTTTGTTCTGTATAGGCCCGGTTATACTGCTTTTCTGTAAAGACGATTTTATCACTCGTCATACCGTCTTTTCCGATATCACCGTGGAGCTTAAACAGGTTATGCTGATTATGCTGAAGAGTCCGGGTTAATTGTCCTACTTCATCCGGAGGTAAAACATAATCAAATTTTTTCCCGTGTGTCTCGTTCACAGATTCCAGAACGCGGTCAAAGTTCGTTGTGACACAAGGGCTGTCGGGAAACAGGAGAGGTAGCATATACGCGGCTGATTTTTGCAGGTTCTCCCGTTCACATTTTTCAATCTTTTCGTAGGGAATAAATTTTTTCAGAGGGATCATAAAGGGAGGATAGGCCTCCTGAATCTTCCCCGCCGCCTCCAAATACTTGTTCTGACAAATCAAATCGGAAATCTCAGCGGCCTTATTTTTATTTGTAACATAAGCTACGAGTTTTTTGAGAAGATCCCCCCACTGAAGATATCCGCAGAATACGGACAAGCCCGCTCCCACAAAGGGAACCATTCGCCCATTCTGATAGCTTTTCTTCATATCTTCATAGGTATCCTTATTATGAGGAGCATAAAAGGACATGATCTCATCAAATGTCATTCTTGACAAAGTTATCACCTCGTCGGCGTTTTTCTATATTATATCCTATAACATCCTATTTTTCAACATATTCTTTACTTCCTTTACATCAGCGTATTATACATAAAAAATCCCACCGTCCACCAAAGGCAGACGGCAGGATGTTGAAATGAATATTGAAGGATGAATAATGAATAATTATAAACTGTACCCCGTAGAATGGACACGCCAAAGAGCGAAAGTTTTATCACATCCCCCTATACCGGACACAAAAAGATGATAAAAAATTCGCAGACCCTTCAGCGTGGACAATAGCTAACGGGAGAAAAGTGTGATAG
>JAFOZC010000228.1 GCA_017391305.1 Oscillospiraceae bacterium
GCTACGGATCTCTTCCCGTCGGGGGTCATGCCCAGAGCAATGCCACAGCCGGGATATTCATTTTGGGAGAGAATCTTTGCAAATCTGCTCACTTCGTATGCATTCATAGCTTGCTCCTCACCACAGGTCAAGAAATAAAAATGGAAAGAAATTGCATTCATTTTCACCGCCGAAGAAAATCATCCTTAACTTTCGGCGCAAACATTATAAATTATACAGATTATGCTTACAAAAACCAATAAAGTTTTGATATTTTATTTATAAGCTGTACCTATAGATCACGGAGGTCAATGATGAGCTACAATTATCTGCTCTATGACAAATGGTTGGAGCCTCCAATATGATGTCTGCTGAATTAGTCGGAAGGAGCGCCCCCTTTTGAGCCGGCCTCTTTGCAGTGAAACTGCCCCAATTCCCTCAGTGGGGAATTGGGGCAGCGGTATATGGTATGAAATTTATGCTTCTACCAGACGGAGGAATTCTTCCACTCTTTCCTTGAAGATCTCCAGGCTGCTGCGCCAGAAGTTTACATCGCCAAGGTCGATGTCTGCCATCTTGGCAACATCCTCTACACTGCTGACGGTGGTTGCGTGGAGCAGGGCGCGGTACTTGGGCAGGAAGGTCTCACCCTCCTTCAGGTACTGAGCGTACAGGCCTGCGGCAAAGAGACCGCCGAAGGCATAGGGGAAGTTATAGAAGGACAGACCGCTGGAATAGTAGTGTCCCTTGCAGACCCACATATAAGGATGGAGGGTTTCGGGATCGATGCCGTCGCCGTAGCCCCGAAGCTGTGCCTCATGCATGAGCTTGCACAGCTCATCTGCAAAGAGGAAGCCTTCTCTCCCCTTCTCAAATACAGAGGTCTCGAACCAGTAGCGGGACATGATGTCGCACATGATCTGGGTGGTGTCCTGCAGCTGACTTTCCAGAAGTCCCATCTTCACCTTGGGATCTGTGGCTTCGGACAGAGCGGCATTCATGATGACGGTCTCGTTGAAGGTGGAGGCAGTCTCTGCAACAGGCATGGAGTAATTGCGGTTCAAGGTGCTGTGGGTCTCGATCTGCTGTCCGTGATAAGCGTGTCCCAGCTCGTGGGCCAGAGTCACCACGTCACCGAAGGCACCGTCAAAGTTGGTCAGCACACGGCTCTGACGGATGAAGCCCAGATTGGCACAGAAAGCACCGCCTACCTTACCTGCACGGGGGAAGAAGTCGATCCATGCCTCGTCAAAGGCACGGCGGATCATCTCTGCCATATCGGGAGCGAAGCCTTGGAAATGAGAGATCAGGTAGTCCTTGGCTTCCTCTACGGTGTAGGTCGCAGTGTTCTCACCCATAGGGGCAAAGAGATCCCACCACTTCAGGCCGCCCTCGTAGCCCAGAGCCTTGGCCTTGGCCTTCAGATAGCTCCAGAATACCGGCAGATATTCCTCGATGGCGGCGATCATGGCATCCAGCGTCCGTCTCTCCATACGGCTGTGACGGAGGGTCATCTCCAGAGGAGAGCCACCCTTGCGCAGGTCGCATTCGGTGTTGACCTGCATTTTCAGATTGTTGAGTGCGAAGCAAACGCCGTCCTTGATCTTATCGTAGCAGGCGATCTCTGCGTCATAGGCATCCTTACGAACCTGAGGATCCTTATCGTAGGCCAGATTGCGGACAGTGCTGAGGTTCACATTCTCTCCACGGTAGCTTGCAGTAACGGTGGAGGTCAGATATTCCTGAAGATTGGACCAACCGGTACCGCCGGAAAGATCCATCTTGGCCAGAGCCTCCTCTACCTTGTCATCCAGAGTATACTTGGCGCTCTCCTTGCGGCGGCGCAGAAGGTAGGCATGCTGCTGCAGATAGGGATCGGCGGCAATGAGCTCCTCCAGATTTTCCAGCTTGCCGATATAGCTTTGGAGGCTTGCCATGGCAGCGGAGCAGTCGCTGAAGAGCTTCTGCAGCTTGGCAAGGGCGCTGACTGCCTCTACATCCTGGGTGTTAACAGAGCTGCGGAGGCTGGCATAGCTGGCCATGCGCTCGCCCAGCTCGTTGACCTTTTCCTCCAGCTCCAAGGCATAGCGGAGATATTCCCCGGACTCCATAGCGTTCTGCTTCTCGGGAAGGACTCTGGTTTCCTCCACTGCGACCTTCAGGGCCTCTAAGTCAGCGGCATAGCGGGGGTCGTCAAAGCCTACATACAGGGGGCTTAAATCCCATTGATGATTCATAATTGCTTCTCCTTTCGTGTTTTCAAAGGGTTTCCGATTTCAATGTATCATTTTTCTTCCCGACTGTCAAGGGCATTCCGAAGAAAAATAACAAAGGCAATTGGGAAAATTCCATTGTAATCCCTATGTTTCTATGGTAAAATCAAGAAAAATACATGATCAGGAGGTTCTTTCTATGAAAAAAAGACGGTTTTTGGTACTGCTCATCTGTCTCATGCTTCTTTCCCTTCTCCCCACAGTAGGGGCGCGGCCTGCCGGGGATTCGGAGGCAAGCGTTTCCGCCTTTGGTGGCACACTGAACAACTCTACGGATCTGCTCTTTGACTTCAGCAACAACGATGCCGCCAAGACTCGCTACCAAGGCTCTGCCTACGGCGGCTACAATTTTGACCAAGAAACAAACGGCTATTGGGCCACAGGCTACAACGGCACCAAGACCAATTACAGCATCTCCAACGCAAACGGCACCCTGCGGCTCAAGGTCACCGGCGGTGCGGATGCCAGCGGTGTCTACGGCCCCTGGCTCAAGGTCACCAATCAATACGGCAAACTCCCCTCTTACAACGAAGCCGACCGTCCCTACTACCCCCTGAACTTCAGCCCCAAGAACGTGAAGTTCGTCTCCATCCGATTCAAAATGGTAGGCTGCTCCGTACCCGACGGACAAGTTCCCAAGATGGTGTTTGAATTCTATTTCACCAAGGGTGGCAGCTACAGCTATGCCAACAACATGTCCGCCTCCTTCTTCTTCCACGACAACTACTACCAGACCGTCACCATTCCCGTCAGCTCCACCTTGAAGAATGCAGACGTACTCAAGGGCTTCGGTCTGCGTTTTCGGAATGTGACGGGTTCTAACGGAACGATTTATATTGACTATATTTATATCGGCGCAAGCGGAAGTACGGTATTGTCCTCCCACAGCGATAAAACCTTCCTGTCCCAGTCTGTTAACCCCATTGTCTCCGGTGTGAACGAGACGCAGTTCTATCTGAAGGACAGCTCCGACGGCACACAGATGGCAGGATATCTTGCCACGGTCGCTCCCTCTGCTATGGTTACCATGAAGGCCTCCTATCCCGGCTACTACACAAGCGGCAGCACCGTGGCAAGCAGAAAGACCCTCGCCCCCAAGCTTCCCCTGAAGGGAGCCACCACCACCGCCCAAGCCGCCGCCTACGAGGCCGCCACGGGAGAGACGGTGTATCTTGCCATTAATGCAGACTTCTTCAACATGGACACCTTCCACCCCCGCGGACAACTTGCTATGGAGGGAAATGTGATCCAAACCTACGGCACCAGAGCCACCCCCTATTTTGCCGTACTGCAGGATGGAAGCTTTGCCATCCGTGCCTTCGGTTCTCCCATGGGGGATGTGAAGGAGGCCGTGGCTGGTCTCCACTGGCTTGTGAGAAACGGTGCCGCGGTGAAGAACAACGATGTGGAGCGCGCCCCCCGTACCGCCATCGGTCTGAAGGCTGACGGCACTCTGGTGATCTATGCCGTTGACGGCAGACAAGAGCCTTACTCCGCAGGTATGACCCTTCAGGAAACAGCAGACCTTATGTATGCCGCCGGCTGTGTCAGTGCCATCAACTTAGACGGCGGTGGCTCTACCACCTTTGCCACCCGTTATAACAACGGCGCTTCTCCCCTGACCATCCGCAATTCTCCCAGCGATAACACAGGAGAACGTGTGGTAACCTCTACCCTGCTGTTGGTGGCAAAGACCTGCAACCACAGCTTCAACAAGCAATATGCCATCAATGCCGACGGAACCCACAGTGTCTCCTGTGCCTCCTGCAACGAGAGGATCACCGTGACCCACAGCTATTCCGGCGGTAGCTGTGTCTGCGGTGACAAACAGCATCTGGGAAGCGGTCTGTTCTTCGGCTTCGGTGGCAGTGCCAACGACCTGTACCGCTATGCAGACCCTGCCTACAAGTACTACAACTTTGACCTGACGGACAACGGCATTTGGAACAGAGGCTGTTGGTACACCGGCTATACCGAAACGGAGCAGGATTACACCATCGACAACACCGCAGGTACCTTGACCGTGAAGGTATCGGATAAATACAGCGGCTCCGAGGCCAACGGAAACCTGACCTACGGTCCCTGGCTGAAAATCACCAACGGTGACGGTGTAGGCCCCTCCGGGGACTCCGGCACTCACCGCCCCCTGAATTACAAGCCTGCCAATGTGGAAGAGGTTCGCCTCCGCTTCAAGCTCACCGGCTGCACTGTCCCCGCCGGTAAAACTCCCAAGGTCTATTTTGAATACTACTATACCGAAGGCGGTACTTATACAAGCACCACGGATATGTCTGCCACCTATAGCTTCACCGAGGATGAATATGTCACAGTGACCATCCCGGCTTCCGCAAAGCTAAAGGCCGCAGATGTGCTGTGCGGCTTCGGTCTTCGCTTCCAGCACATCAAAAGCTCCGGTAGTGGCAAGCTGATCCTGGACTATATCTATATCGGGCAGAAGGCCTCCGACACACTGCTCTTTGACTTTAATAACAGCGCCGCCGCAAAGGCCAGGTATCAAAGCCCGGGCTACGGCTTTATCAATTTTGACACCGCAAGCAAGGGTTACTGGACAACCTATTATAACAAGACCAACACCGATTTCACCGTGAACAACAGTGACGGCACTTTGAATGTCACGGTTACCGAGGGATACAGCGGCAGTGCGGAAAACGGCAATCTCACCTACGGCCCCTGGGTCAAGACCACAAACACCTACGGCAAATTCACGGGAAGAACCACCGATGACTACTTCCCCCTGAGCTACGATCCCAAAAATGCGGACTATTTCCAGATCCGCTTTAAGACCACAGGCTGTCAGGCAGATGCGGGAAAGACCCCCAGAGTGGTTCTGGAATATTATTATGTGCAGGACGGTATCTATACCTATGCCAACGATATCGCCGCTACCTATTCCGTGAAGAACGGGGAATATCAGATCCTCACCGCCCCGATCAGTACCAAATTTAAGACGGCCGGCGAGATCCTCTGTATCGGACTTCGCTTCCAGCATATCAAAAGCACCTCAGGCTCAATAAACATCGATTACATTGCCATCGGCCCCAATGAGAGACTGCCCAATCCCCGTTATACCGTCACCTTCAAGGGGGCAGACGGCGGCACCTTGGCAAGCCAAACGCTTTACAGGGGACAGAACGCTTCCTATTCGGGAGCCACCCCCACCAAAGCTCCCGACAGTAGCAATCACTACAGCTTCAAGGGCTGGGATAAGAGCCTAAACAACATCACCGCCAATACCGTTTTCACCGCCCAATTCACCGCTACAGCCCACAGCTTCAGCTACAGCTCCGTCAATGGGAGCAATCACAAGGCAAGCTGCTCCTGTGGCTACAGCGCCACCTCTGCCCACAGCTGGAACAGCGGATCGGTGACCACCCAGCCCACCTGCACTGCGGCAGGAGTCAAAACCTTCACCTGCTCCCTCTGTAAGACAAAGAAAACAGAATCCCTCTCCCCTTCCGGTCACAGCTACACCACCAAGCTCACCGCCCCCACCTGCACCACCCAAGGCTACACCACCTACACCTGCTCCCGTTGTTCCCATACCTACAAGGACAACTACACAAATGCCAAGGGCCACACCGAGGTCACCGACAAAGCAATCCCCGCCACCTGCACCACCCCCGGCAAAACCGAAGGCAAGCACTGCTCTGTCTGTAACACCGTCCTCGTCAAGCAGGAA
>JAFOZC010000032.1 GCA_017391305.1 Oscillospiraceae bacterium
GCTCTGCCGCTTCCGTCAGGCCAACCTGATAGATCAGACGAACGGGAAGCATTTCGTAGTAGTATTTCAGGTCAATAAGCTCCGGCACATAGGTAGGAAGAACACTGTCGGGGACATACATTATCACCGTTTGTGTACCGTCATCATTTCTGACCACCTTTACGGTGATCTGACTGAGGTCATTTTCTCTCTCGGGGATATAGGGATCCACATTGGTCTCATGGTAGACATAGGTGGTCACAGGCCCCTGAACGATCACTTCCGGATTGCGGTAATTCACACCGTTGTAACGCAGGACGGGAGTTCCCTTGACCTCCATTCCCGCACCAATATTGTCCCGAAGGTCGATTGCGGAGTTCTTATACAGGATGAAGCCGTAGGGAGAAAGCTTGACACTGCTTTCCAGAATGACACTGAATATCTCTGCCAATTCCTCTGCGGTAATGTCACCGAAATAGGCTCCATCCGCATAGCTGTAGTCCGTAGCATAGGGATTCCCCTGAAGGATCGGGACATAGGTGTGAGGAACACCTGTCCATGTCTCCGGCCAGGCGGAAAGGAGCTTTTCGGCCTGTCCGGAATAATTCCCCAACATAAGGCTCTTGAACATTTCTGCCGATTGTGTCCCGTTAATATTACTTTTCAGATTCTGCACATTCTCTACTGTGGGATTCAGAACCGCACGCTTGTAGTTATCGCCGGTATTGGAGCTGTCGTCACCCGCTACACCGTCTCCCTGTTCCGGGGTGTAAATGCCCATGCCGACGGTAAAGAATAATGCAGGCCTCTGATAATGGATGCCAACCATGCGCTTGCAGTAATTGGCCGTCAACACAGTATAATAGCCGTTGATGCCCTTTGCATTATCAATGGCAGATTCGCCATCGCCGTAGTGAGGGCCATTCAAGGGATCCATGTACACATTAGTACTGTAGGTAGGCTCACCGTCGGAAAGAAGGATGAATACCGGCTGACGGATCACAGTGAAGTCTCGCTCATATTCACCGAAACCCACTCTGGTGGTATAGGTAGTATCATCGTTATCCTCGAATACCTTTCTGCCCATAGCAATACCGGCCTGAGTATATGTACCAAGCCCCTGCTCTGCTCCGGCTCCAATATTCGCGAAGGATTGTCCGGCTGCATTTTTCAGGGTATCGCCGCCGAGAACATTGTGTCTCTCAATATCACGATTTGTCGGCCCATGGGTTTCCGTCGCGATCACACACTTGAAATATTCCTTATTTTCGGCTGTGTAGCGATCCAGAGGAAGCAGTTCCCAAGCACCGCCGGAGTAGATGACCAAGCCAACACGGTTCGCCTCATGGTCATTCATGATCTCATCCATAGCCTGGTTGGTTGCTTCTACCAGAGCCTGCGCACGGGATTGTGGGTTTTCATCGGTCGTGTCGGGGTCGGCATTATCCTTCATACTGCCGGAGACGTCCAAGATAAAGACAACATCCACGGGAGTCCGTACATTTTCCTGATAGGGAATCTTATATTCCTGACCAATGGTAGACAAGGCCACGCCGAAGGTATTGGGCTCATAGCTGTCAAAGGCGCCGTAATCATCGCCACCGTAAATGACGGACTTATCCGTAAGAACTCTACCGTCATTGGCCTCACCTTGATCGAAGCTCTCGGTGCGGTAATACTTCTCAATATCAGAGGTAGCGGGATCGGAGTAATACTCACCCTTCACAGATTTCACCCCGTTGCCCTCTGCCTCAGTCACAGATGTCTCGCCGCTTTTACTGTCGGAGGGTGTGATGAAGCTCGGATAATTGGGCTTATTCGGTGCCGCATCATTCCCGCCGTTTCCCGCATCCTCGCCCTGAGTCACATCTACGGGAATCTGCAGAGTAGTGTCAGGGGAAAGCTTGAAGATCAGCATGTCTCTACTGTAATAGTAGGTCACGGTAGTAGAAGAATAGCTACCATCATTACCGCTTCCAAAGGAGAAGGAGCCCGAGCCTGTATTGCGGAGGTAATCGCTCCCCTCTGTAATGCGCCAGCACTTCTCCGTCGGCAGATAGCTCAGTGTCATCTCGTTGGAATCCGAGTATATGAGATAATCTCTCGATATCAGCCAGCTTCTTACGGAGTCCATAAACAGATAATTGGATGTGCCTTGGTTCTGTATTATCATACTGCCGTTGTTTCCGTTAAAGGACCAACGGAGGTTGGCATCTTCACTGTTGCTAATGGTGAAGTAATCCTCATTGCCCTTGATACTGCGTATGGTCACAGCAGTATAGTTGTTGCTGTTGTCTCCTCGCAAAGCGTAGTTACCCTCTGCCGAGACGATCATATATGTGTCTCCGGGAGTGATCTGATCCAGAGAATGGAGGCGGATCCAAAACTCGCCGGTCTGGGTCTCTGTGGTCAGAGCCAAGGCTAAGGTTGCGATCTCTCCGGAACGGTAGCTGACTCCGGTGATGCCCTCCTCCGGCTCCAAAACAGTCTCTCCCTTGGTGGGCTCGGCAAGGTAGCTTATTTCTGCACCGAGCTCCCCATCTGTGAGCTCCTGCTCTTCCGAGGACTCTGTCTGTGCCGAGGTCTCTGTCTCCAAGGCATCTTCCTGCCTTGCGGGATTTCTGACAGGGGTTTTGTCATCCCCAAGGACTTCGGAAGGATCTGTCTCGGGAAGCAGGGAGACATCTTCCTCTGCTTGCGCAGTCAGCATGTAAGTACGCATGCCGCTGGAATTCTCTATTTCCTCCGGGGTAAAGACCGGTTCCTTAAAGGAAAGATCCACCTCGATCTGTGCTTCCTCCGGTAGCTCATAGCTCTGTCCCTCCGACATAAGCTGCAGATTGTAGAAGGCCACAGCCTCCACATATTCCGTCCTTTTCTCCATCTGCTCGCTTACGGCGATCTGCATGGAGTCGAAGGTGGTCTCATCGTCCCGTCGGAGGATCGGAGTCACCTGAAGGCTGAGATCCGCAGGCAGCTCGGTAATATTGTCAATGGTCACGGAAGCCCGAAGCACATCGTCGTTGTACATCAGCTTTGCGGAATTACAGCTATCGGTATGGCTGTGTTCGGGTAAGGTGCAGAGAAGCTCTCCCTCTTCCCCATAGCAAGCTGTTCCGTGGCTGTGCTCCTGCATGCCGCAGAGCAGTTCCTGTACGCTCCGACGGAGCATAAGGCCGAAGCCTGCAATGCGGCTGTCTGTCAGGTCGTAGCTCACATAGCGAACCTGATTGGCGGCATTGCCCTCCAGTGCCACAAGAATGGTCTTTGCGCTGTCTGTATCGGTCTTGATCTCAGCTACAAGACCCACATGATCGGACAGGCCGTCTGCCTCCCAATCATAGAAGATCAGGTCTCCCGGCTGAGGCTCGTAGCTGTCCGGACTGCAGAACAGATCCATAGCCTTCAAGTCCCGGATCCATGCGGTGCAGCTACTTTCCAGCGGCAGCTCTCTCACACCGGCATAGTGGATACAGAAGGAGGCGAACATGGCGCACCAGTCGCCGTAGGGATCCCCATACCACTGTCCGTAGCGGCTATAGCCTTGCTTGAGCCCGGTCTCTGTTACAACATAGTTCTTTTCGCTCTCGGTATAGCCGAGCTGTGTTTTTGCGATGGCAAGAACATCCTCCCGAAGATCACCGCTAAGCTCGATGTCTTCAAAAGCCTTTTCCCAATCCTCAGCCGTCTCAACATCCGCTTCCGGGTCGGAATAGCAGGCTTCTCCGTGGGTATGCTCCTCTTTCTCGCAGATCAGCTCCCAGAGGCCGTAGCACAGCTCTGTGTGGCTGTGAGTCTCATCCTCTACGGTGCAGGTCAATGCCCGTTCTGCCTCGTGGAAGCATTCCTCTCCGTGAACGTGGATCGGAGCCTCCGGGGTGGTGCAGATCAACTCATTGGCCTGAGGCATGTGGAAGGGTTCTTCTGTGTCTTCCACCGTCTCTGCCTCTGTGATGGGCTCTGTTACCTTCTCGGCAGACCCTTCGTCTACAGATGCCTGTGTTTCTTCCAAATCGCAAATGAGAACCTTTATCTGTTCATAACAGGCATCCTCATGGCTATGGGCGTCTGCTTCTTCCCGATCACATTCCAAAACCTGTTCATAGCAAGCACTTTCATGGATGTGGCTTCCCTCTGTATTTTCACAAAGAAGTGTCGTTCCCGATACATAGCAGTCGGCATCGTGGCTATGCCCTTCCTCCGAAAGCTCGCAGAGCAGTTCTCCCCTTTGCAGCTCATAACAGCTTTCCTCATGGCTGTGGGTCTGTACGGCTTCTGTCTCCTGTGGGGTCTCCTGCTCCGGTATCTCTGTTTGGGTCGGCTGAATCTCCAAAGCCGCATAGCACTCAACCGTATGGATGTGGGTACTGCGCTCTTCCAAGGTGCAACGGAGCTTGCCTTCCCCGTCATAGCAGAGCTCCCCGTGGCTGTGTGCCACATAGTCTGCCTTACCGCAAACCAATCGGGACTCTTCGTCATAGCATTCCGCACTGTGACTATGGACACCCAAGCCCACAGGATCGCACAGCAGGAGAGCTTCCTCCGTCGTTACAGGGCGATAGCATTCCACCGTGTGGCTATGCTCCTCTAAACCGCAGTAGGTATCTGTCCCCTCTGTCAGGGCCGGCAGGATCAGAGCATAGGTCGTACAGAACACCACGATACATGCTAACATAATAACGACTCTTTTCAGTCTGGATTTAATTGTATGTCGGTGTCGATACTCCTTCGTTCGACTTACAGTACTGTTGCTCATACCGCCTCTCCTTGACTATATGTAGTGTCATTCCTAATGAAATCTCTTTTTCCTCGACATAATATAGTATCTATGCCGTAACCAAAGCGTAACAAAAACTGGAAATTCAGGGATAGATTTAAAAAAATTCCTCTTTTTGTAAAATTATTACTCAGCGCACCTCTCCTTATCCAAATCAATCGGGGCTGCCTGCCGCAAAGGTCCGAATCAATGCAGCAGACAGCCCCTGAAAGGAGAGCGAATGATCAGTTTATACCGTATATCTTATGCCTGAGCTGCCATGCGCTTCTTGCTGACCAGCAGAACCACTGCTGCCAGAACAAGGACACTGCCCATCAGATAGAAGATGGTAGTGCCGGTGCCGCCGGTGGAGGGCAGCTCGGTGCCGGCCTGGTTGATGATGGTCACACGGGCAACACCGTTCTCATCGGTTGCGCCGGTGTACTCGAAGAGCTTGGTCTCTTCGTTCCAGGTGATGGTGACCTTCAGCTCC
>JAFOZC010000229.1 GCA_017391305.1 Oscillospiraceae bacterium
AGGTCAGCGATGTAACGGAAGAGATGGGTAGAGTCTTCCTGTATATTCCTCTTGAGAAGAAGATATACCTTGACATAGATCCTGTGCTGGTACGCAGGGCGCTGTTCAATCTTTTGCTCAATGCCCTTCGCTATTCCTCCAAGGAGGATGCCGTTACACTGCGGCTTCGCCAAGGAGGAAGCCATATTTATTTTGAGATAAGCGGGGGACGGGAGCTGTCTGTGGGGTCACTGCTGTCCAATGATGCAGAGCCCTCTCTTGACCGTGATGCCTCCTTGGGTATGGGGCTGGATATTGCCCGTAATATTGCGGCCCTTCACGGAGGCACCTTGCTGTTATCCACCGCAGAGGATGGGCAAGGGGTTAAGGCCATTCTCAGTCTCAAGCTCGGCAATTCCGGCTTCACTCTCCGCAGTCCCACCCTACACAGGGACATTTACGGCGGACACAACAGTGTATTGGTAGAATTCTCTGATATTCTTGATGCGTCTATGTATCATCCGGACAGAGTTTGAGGTATAATTTTTCTCTCCCTGCGTATATATAGGGGGGAGGGATGTGTATGGATAAGGATATTCAGCAGCCTCATGAGCTTCGTCTGGACAATAGAGCCAGATTGACGGTATCCGGAGTGCGTGAAGTAGAGAGCTTCGACGAATCGGTGAT
The DNA here is from genome assembly GCA_017391305.1 of Oscillospiraceae bacterium. Lineage (GTDB taxonomy): Bacteria > Bacillota > Clostridia > Oscillospirales > Oscillospiraceae > JAZOXB01. The sequence goes on from JAFOZC010000229.1 coordinate 667, forward strand.
CGTGCTGAGTACCGTTCGGGGACTCATGATCATACGTGGAGAGAAGCTTCGGCTTCAAGCCCTATCCGTTGACGGCGGTCAGGTCTCTGTGGGGGGACTCATTGACAGCCTGTCTTATGAAGAAGAGAAGGAGAAACGGGGCGGCTTTTTGGGAAGATTGCTGCGATGATCACTACAGAGATCCTGCAACAGGGAAAGGGCTTCCTGTACGCCCTTCTGTTAGGGCTGATCCTTGGGGCGGTATACGATTTTCTGAGAATTCCGGGGAGACGGTTTCGGCTCCTGACCCCCTTGCTGGATCTGGTCTTTGGCTTGCTCCTTTTCCTTGGGAACTTTCTGCTCTTCCTCTATGTGGGTCAGGGGAGTTATCGGATCTATTTCCTCGTGGCAAGCGCAGTGGGCTTCCTTCTGTGGATGAGGCTGATGCGAAGGTTTTCTCTCTTGATATTTGGATATTTCTGGAAAGCTATTGCCCTTGTCCTAAGTTTTCCTTTGAAAATTTTATATAAAATTATCGAAAAAATGAAAATTTTTTTGAAAAAGCTCTTTTCAAATAGGAAAAAATCGGTTACAATATAAGAACGACGAATCCGCAAAGGAGGTGCAAGGGGTGCAGGGATTCAGACTCACGAGATTAAGTAAATACATTCTTATCGCATTGGTTCTGTTTGTCCTTGCGGGTGTTACAGCCCTTCAGACCCGCTTGTATCATGAACGTCAAGAGCTTCAGGCGCTCAGCGAGGAGTTGAACTCTTTGGAGCAGGAGAATCTGGATTTGGAACAGCGCATTGCGGCCTTGGGTTCCGATGAGTCCGCCGAGCAGATCGCCAGAGAACGCCTGAACTGGGTTTACGGAAATGAAGTCGTATATGTTGATTCCGGAGAATAATTTGGAGGAATAAGATAATTATATGGATTTAAAAGTCGGTACACTGCTGGACGGAAAGGTGAAGTCCATTACCAAGTTCGGAGCCTTTGTCACAATTCCCGAGAACCGTACGGGGATGGTTCATATCTCCGAGGTATCCAACCGCTATGTTCAGGATATTCGTGAGCATTTGACAGAGGGGCAGTCTGTTCGTGTAAAGGTTATGGGCATTGATGAGACAGGCAAGATCTCCCTGTCCATTAAACGTGCGGAGGAAACACATGAGCCTCCCAAGGTCAGACGAGACAGCCCCCGTCCCACTCAGCCTGCAGGCCCTATGAGCTTTGAGGAGAAGCTCAAGCAGTTCATGTCCGACTCTGACAGCAAGATCTCCGGCTGTGCTCTCTATGAGAGACGGAGCAAGAGCAGCCGCAGACGCTAATATTTTCATCTATCTGACAGACGCAGGCATCTGCGTCTGTTTTCGTACTTCGGAAGAGGTCTGTCCCTGTGACAGACAGAAACATGGGAGGAAGGGTTTATGAAGCATGTACTGATTACCGGCGGTAGCAGAGGCATTGGCGCAGAGGCAGTTCGAGCTTTTGCAAAAGAGGGCTACGCCGTTTCTTTTTTCTACCACAAGAGCCATGACAAGGCGCAGGAAATTTCTCGGGAAACGGGAGCTACTGCGATCTGCTGTGATATTGCGGATCTCTCACAGGTTAGGGCGGCTATGGAACAGCTTCCCGGGGTGGATATTCTCATCAACAATGCAGGGATCTGTCATTACGGCCTCATTTCTCAAATCACGGGGGAGGAATGGGACAGGATATTTGCTGTGAATGTAAAGGGTATCTATCACTGCGTGAATGCTGTCCTGCCCCACATGCTTTCCAAGCAACGGGGCTGTATTATCAATGTGGCCTCTATGTGGGGGCAGGTTGGAGCTTCCTGCGAGGTGGCATATTCCGCTACTAAGGGTGCGGTCATTGCTTTGACCAAGGCTTTGGCACAGGAGCTGGGGCCCTCCGGCATTCGGGTCAACTGCGTTTCACCGGGGGTGATCCTGACAGATATGGTTGCTACCGTTTCGGAGGATACCCTTTCTCAGCTTGCGGAAGAAGGTCTGGTTGGCAGAAACGGCAGGACAGAGGATGTGGCACAGGCCTTCCTGTATCTTGCAAAAGCGGATTTTGTCACAGGTCAGAATCTTCCTGTCAACGGGGGCTTAGTGCTTGCCTGAGAAGAAAAACACAAGATATAGATAGCCTCCAAATTTATCTCAGGAATTTCTCTCTATTTCTCCGCCGTGTCCTCCTTGCTGTGAGGTGGGAAATGTGATATACTTAGAGTGTATCACTATTTTTATACAAACCGACAGAATTTCCTGTCTCGGTAGATATAGAAGGAGACAACTATGCAAGCTGTCACATTGACCGGTGAAGAACTGAAACGATTACTGTCCTGCGGCTGTTCCGATGCCGTGAGTTTATATCTCTATCGCAGAAGCGGCGCTCCTTTGGAGCTGGCTATGGATGCACTGAGCTTTACCGCCCAAAGAATGCGGCAAAGTGCCGACACGCTCCGCACTTTGGGTATGTGGGACAGCGAGGAGCGGACAGAGCTTCCCAGACCGGAGCGACCGGGCTATACGGAGAGCGATGTCCGCAATGCCATTACCGGCAGGAACGGGGAATTTTCCAAGCTGGTGGGAGAAGCCCAGCGGCGATTGGGTAGAACACTGTCTACAGAGGAACTGAAGATCCTTTTATCCTTCGTGGATTACTTACGCATGCCTGTGGAGGTAGCGGCCCTGCTCATCTCCTTCTGCGTAGAGCGTAGCCGCCAAAAGGGGAGCCGTTCTCCCTCTATGCGTGCTGTGGAGAAGGAAGCCTATCATTGGGCTGATGAAAACATTGACACATTAGAGGCCGCCATTGCTTATATGCAGAACCGTATGCAGATCCAGTCCCGTATGAAGCATCTGCAGGATCTTATGCAGCTGCGGGATCGCCGCCTGACCAAGGCGGAGGAGCAGTATCTGGATAGTTGGATCACAATGGGCTTCACGGATGACGTGATCATGCATGCTTATGAGAAGACCTGCCTGAATACAGGGGGACTGAAATGGGCCTATATGCATTCTATCTTAAAATCCTGGAACGAGAAAAATCTCCGCACCCTTCGGGATATTGCCGAGGGGGACGGAGCGCCCAAGCGGAAGAGCAGTAACAGAAACGATCAATATCAGCGTCATGGCGAGACCACAGTGACGGAACTGGAGCGTGAAGCCATTCGCAGGGCGCTGGAGGAGGGCTAAAGCATGGCATACAGTGACATTGTTTTGCAACGTGCCAGACAGCGTCTGGAGGATGCAAGACGGGAAAGGGAACGGGAGAATGAGCTTCAGCGCCGTCTGGCTTATGAGAAATATCCCCGTTTGCCGGAAATTGAAAAACAGCTCCGTCTGACCATGACCAAGCTCATTGCATCCACCCTCCGCAAGGGAGAAGATCCCGGCAAAGCCATTGCCGCCATTCGGGAAGAGAATCTGGCGCTTCAGAGGGAACGGGACTGGATCTTAGAGTCTGAGGATATGGACTACGAGAGTCCGATTTGCGGTCTCTGCGACGGTCGGGGCTATGTTGGCTCTCGGATGTGCTCCTGTCTCAGGGAATTGTGCCGTCAGGAGCAGAAAAAGGCGCTGAGCTGTCTTCCCGGCAATGCCAGGGAGAACTTCGACAGCTTCCGTCTGGATGTTTATCCCGATGAATATGACAGCAAGCTGGGTGTCAGCCCCAGAAGGCTCATGCAGAGCAATCTGAATGTTTGTCGTAAATATGCCCAGACCTTTGGCCTTGACAGCGGCAATCTCTTCTTCACAGGACCTACGGGATTGGGGAAAACCTATCTCTCTGCCTGTATCGCAAGGACAGTGGCAGATCGGGGCTACAGTGTGATTTATCAAAGTGCCATTACCCTTTTTGCGGAATTTGAGCAGGAAAAATTTGCAGTATCTCAGGAAGAGAGCCGAGGGCTTACAAAGAAATATCTTACCGCAGACCTGCTGATCATTGATGATCTGGGATCGGAAATGACGACCCAATTTACCATTTCCGCCTTACATCATATTATCAATACCCGTTTGACGGAAAATCGGGCAACCATCATATCCACCAATATTCTGGACACCTCTCTGGAACAGCGCTATTCTCCCCAAATTGCATCCCGCATCAGCGGAATGTACCGTATCATCAAATTTGCCGGCAATGATATTCGCCGCATGAATATAGGAGGAAAATTATGAAAGTATTACTGTTTAACGGAAGTCCCAGAGCAAAGGGCTGTACCTATACCGCACTGCAGGAGATCGCAAAGGTTCTCCACAAGCATGACATCGAGACGGAGCTGGTGCAGGTTGGCACTCAGCCTATGGCCGCCTGCATTGGCTGTGGCAAGTGCAAGGACGGAAGCCCCTGTATTTTTGACGATCAGATCACCGCTTTGGGTGCTCGCTTGGATGAATTCGATGGCATGATCATCGGTGCGCCCATCTATTATGCAGGCCCCAGCGGACAGTCCACCGTATTTTTGGACCGTCTGTTCTACAGTGCCGGAGCCAAGCTCAGAGGCAAGCCCGGTGCCGCCATCGTTTCCTGCCGCAGAGGCGGTGCAAGTGCAGGCTTCGACCGTCTGAACAAGTACTTCGGCATCCATTCCATGCCCATTGTCAGCTCCCAGTATTGGAATCAAGTCCACGGCAATACTCCCGAGGAGGTTCTCAGGGACGAAGAGGGCATGCAGACCATGCGTACCCTTGCAGAGAATATGGCATGGCTACTGAAGTGCATTGCCGCAGGCAGAGCGGCAGGTGTGCCTGAGCCCGTACAGGAGCTTCCCAAGATCCGTACCAATTTCATCCGCTGAGGAACAGAAGACAGCGATGAAGACCCGTGAATCTGTAGAGACTTATCTGGAAACCATTCTGACTCTGCAATCCAGGATCGGTGCAGTCCGCTCTATAGACATTGCAACAGAGCTGGGCTATTCCAGACCCAGTGTTTCCGTTGCCATCGGCAAGCTACGGGAGCAATCTATGATCCAAGTGGATGCCGGGGGATATATTACCCTCCTTGCCAAGGGCAAGGAAATTGCCGAACGTATTTCGGAACGTCATGAATCCTTGACCCTTTGGCTGGTCAACTTGGGCGTTCCCAGAGAAATTGCAGAAGAAGATGCCTGCCGCATCGAGCACGTGATCAGTGAGGAAAGCTTCTTGGCTATGAAGAACCATGCGAGAATGATGTACGGGGACTATCGGAAAAAGAAGAAAGAATGTTCTGTGCAGACCTCTTCCGCACAGGAGGCAGAATAACAGAAGGACCGCAGGGAAGGATTCCGCCCTGCGGTCTTCTTTCTCCTTAGGGAGCTGATTGTTGGAATTTCCGTGCTTGTAATTCCTGTAAAATGTGGTATAATGCAATATAGAAAAGATGCGTTTAGAAAGGAGAGGCGCTTATGATGAGAATGAAATTTTATATAACCGGCATGACCTGTGCCGCCTGTTCAGCCCGTGTGGAGAAGGTCACAAGGGCTGTAAAGGGAGTCAAATCCGCAGAGGTCAATCTCCTTGCCGGTACTATGGTTGCAGAGCTGGAGGGGACGGAGCTTGTCCCCGTGATCTGTAAGGCTGTGAAGGATGCAGGTTACGGAGCTTCCACAGGGAAGGAGAGCAGGGAGCAGAAGACCCTTCCGGAAAGGGGAGAAGGGGAAATGAAAAAGCGGATCGTTCTTTCCTTCCTCTTTCTGTTTTGTCTTATGTACCTGACCATGGGACATATGGTGGGGCTTCATCCGCCGAAACTGTTCCAGGGCCTAAAGAATACCCTCCTATTTGCCCTGACGCAGTTTCTTCTGACACTTCCTGTGGTATACTTGAACCGAAGCTATTTCAGCCGCGGTATCAAGTCACTTCTCCACAGAGCACCCAATATGGACTCCCTCATAGCTGTGGGCTCCGGTGCTTCTCTGACCTACGGCATGATCGCCTTGCTCCGAATGGCCTATGCCATAGGTCATGGACAGTGGCAGGTGGTGGAGCATTACGGCAAAAATCTCTATTTTGAATCTGCTGCTATGATCCTCACCCTCATCACCTTGGGAAAATTTCTGGAGTCCCGTGCGAAGGGAAAAACCGGGGATGCCATTGCACAGCTCATGGATTTAGCGCCGGATACCGCTACCGTACGACGGGGGGAGGAGCTTGTGGAGATCCCCTCATCGGAGGTTACGGCAGGGGATACGGTGATCGTGAAATCCGGTGGTAAGATCCCTGTGGACGGCACGATCCTTCGGGGACAGGCCTCTGTGGATCAGAGCGCCTTGACGGGAGAGAGTGTTCCTGTGGATAAGGAGGCAGGGGATCGGGTCACCTCCGGTACGATCAATCTCTCAGGCTATCTGGAGCTTCGGGCGGATCAGGTGGGGGAGGACACCACCTTGTCCAAGATCATCCGTCTGGTGGAGGAGGCAGGAGGCTCTAAGGCACCCATTGCTCGACTGGCTGATAAAATCGCAGGGATCTTTGTTCCTACGGTTATGGCTATCGCCCTTCTTGCGTTTACTGTCTGGATGCTTTTGGGAAAAGATTTGGAATTCTCCCTTTCCACTGCCATTGGGATTCTGGTCATTAGCTGTCCCTGTGCCTTGGGGCTTGCGACACCTGTTGCCATCATGGTCGGCACAGGCCGCGGAGCAAAAATGGGCGTTCTTTTCAAGAATGCAGAGGCGTTGGAAAACCTTCACAAGGTGGACACTGTTGTACTGGATAAGACCGGAACTCTTACGAAGGGGCAACCTCATGTCACAGAGCTGATCCCTGTCTGCGGAGAGGCAGATCATCTATTGACTTTGGCGGCCGCCTTGGAAAGCTGTTCGGAGCATCCCTTCGCCAAAGCGATCGTGAACTTTGCCGCTGAGAAACAGCTCGCTTTACCGGCGGTGGTGGATTTTGCAACCCTCCCCGGCAGAGGTGTCACAGCGAAGCTTCAGGGGGATGTCTATTTTGGTGGCAACAGCCGTCTGATGGAGGAGCAGGGGATCTCCCACCCTGATTACAGCGCCCTTGCGGAGGAAGGAAAAACACCCCTGTATTTTGGCAAACAGGACGGCACGTATCTGGGTGCTGTTGTGGTCGCAGATGTGCTGAAGGAGGATTCCGGTGCCGCCGTTTCTTCTCTCCGTTCTCTGGGATTGGATGTGATCATGCTGACGGGGGATAATGAGGCCACTGCAAAGTCTGTTGCCCAAAAGGCCGGTATCCATCGAGTGATCTCTGATGTTCTGCCGGGAGATAAGGCCACTGTGATTGAGAAGCTGCGGAAAGACGGTCACGTGGTAGCTATGGTAGGAGACGGTATCAACGATGCCCCTGCTTTGGTCACTGCGGATCTGGGCATTGCCATCGGCTCCGGTACAGACATTGCTATGGAATCTGCGGACCTTGTGCTGATGAGCCGCTCTCTGTCTCGTGTCAGTGCCGCTTTCGAGCTGAGCAAGGCCACGATCCGTAATATTCGACAGAATCTATTCTGGGCTTTTTTCTACAATTCCCTTGGCATTCCCATTGCCGCCGGTCTTCTGTACCCGGCCTTTGGGATTCAGCTCAGCCCCATGCTGGGTGCGGCCGCTATGAGTATGAGCTCTGTATTTGTGGTGAGCAACGCTCTGCGCCTTCGCTTCTTCCGCCCCCGATCTCTTACAGATGCCACAGAGGGACTTAAAAAGGAAGCACCTCTTCCCTCTGCGCCTGCTGTTGCAGAGGATCAATTGGTCATCAAGGTCGAGGGGATGATGTGTCCCCACTGCAAAATGACCGTTGAAAATGCCTGCAAAGCAGTTCCGGGAGTAAGGGATGCAGTGGTAGATCTGCAAGCCGGTACGGTGACCGTCACGGGACAGGCCTCCCGTGAGGTATTGGTAGAGGCCATAGTCAAGGAAGATTTCATTGTTCCCTAACTGTATAGAAATAGCAAACACCTGCCAACAGAGGGTCGGCAGGTGTTTGCTATTTCTATTGAGCTGATTTCCCGTATTTTCCAACCAGATATGCCAAGGCTTTTACTCCCAAATTGATCAGAAGGATCAGAAGGGAAATGATGGCAGTTCCCTCCGGGAAGGATTGGGATTCCAACTGGGGGATCATAAGGGAAAGGGTGTTGGTTTTAAAATTGATCAGGAAGGACACAGCAGAAATGGTGATCATGGCATTGACGAAATAGTAGCTGTACATTTCAATCAGAGTCTTTGCGGTAGAGGGGATGTACACAGAGAATAACAGCTGCATAGGCCCAATGCCGAGGGATTGTCCCACATCTTCCAAATTGGGATTAAACTTTCTCAGGCTGTTATAGGCCAAAAGGTAGGGAGAGGAGAAGAAGTGGGCAATATTGACCATAGCTAAGATGAAGATGGTGGAATATATCCGAAAACTGCGGAAGCTCAAGACATAACACAGACCTAACACAACACCGGGAACGGCCATGGATAGGAGGCTGATCAGGTGCAGTACCTTGTTAGACAGGCTCTGTTTGCTTCTTGTGGTAATAAATGCGGCAAAATAGGACAGACACATACCCACAAAGGCGGTCATGGAAGCAACTGCAAGGGAGTTGATCAGATACAGACCGATACCGGAGGAGAACACCTTTTTCACATGGGAGAGTGTGAAATGCAGATCCAAGGGATATTGCCGCAGGAAGCTCAAACACAGGAATGCGCCTACAGGCAGGAGCAATGTCAGGCAGAACAGTAGAAAGAGGATCATGACAAGGCGGTCTCTCACAGGACGGCAGGAGATCTGATAGGGCTTAGCCACATTGGACACTGTGGAGCCTCTGCTGCTGCGCAGGTCGAAGAGAAAGGCCACAAAGGCAGGAAACAGCAGGATTCCACCGACCAAAGCACCACCCTTGTGATTCATCATGCCGATGACCTCCCGATACATATATACCGGCAAGGTCATGACCGTACCACCGGTCATCAGGGGGACGCCGTAATCAGTGAATACCATGGTGAATACCGCTAAGAAGGAGGCAACGATGCTCCTCTTCATAGCAGGGAGGGTGATTCCACGGAAGCTGTGCCAAGGGCTGATGCCCAATACCTGAGCCGCCTCATAGAGGTGGTAATCCTCATACTGAAACCCGTCTTGGAACAGCAGGAAGGCCACGGGAAAGGAGTACAGCACAGAGCCGAGAATGATGCCCTTATAGCCGTAGAGACCGATATTGATCCCCAATATATTGGTCAGGATGCCGTTGTCACCCAGCAGCAGTACAAGCCCCATGCCGTGGGAGATGCTTGGGATCAGCATGGGCAGGGTGAAGAGGACACAATACACGGTTTTTCCCGGGATATTACAGCGGTTCAGACCCAAGGCCAGAAGGAAGGATAGGCTGACAGAAATTACAGTAGAGATCAATGTGGTCAGTAGAGAATCCCACAGCATGGGCAAAAAGCGTCCCTGAGACAGCAGAAGCCCTACTTCGTTCATTGGAATGCGGAGGAAAAGCAGTAGGAGAGGGAAAACCAAGCTGATGCACAGATAGCTGATCAGCAAGCACTTCAGGGAGGTGAATATACGCTTCTTCATCTTACACCCGTCCTGTAAAGCGCAGATAGTCCCGATGCTTACGATCCAAATGCTCTACCACAGAGCTCCTGACATAGTCACTGACGGGATGGCGGTAGATCTCCAGAGGAGTGTCCAATTGCTCCACACCGCCATTGTGCATAATGAGGATCCTGTCACTGAGGAAGAAGGCTTCCTCCTGATCGTGAGTGATCAACAGCATGGTGATTTTCAGCTTTTCCTGTAGCTCCTTCAGCTCTGCTTTCATAATTTCCCGATTTTCCACATCCAGGGCAGAGATGGGTTCGTCTAACAGGATCATTTCGGGGCTGGTGGCAAGGGTACGGGCAATGGCCACTCTCTGCTGCTGTCCACCGGAAAGCTGGTGGGGGAGCTTGGAGATCTGGTCGGTGAGCCCCACGGTTTCTATGGTTTGCAAGGCAAGGGAACGGGCCTTTTTCCCCATATCTCTTCGTATACTTAGGGCGTACTCAACATTTTGCAGAACTGTCATATTGGGGAACAGAGCATAATTCTGGAACACCATGCCCATGCCACGCTTGGAAGGCGGAACATGGGAGATCTCCCGACCCTTCATGACGATGGTACCGCTATCCTGTTGCTCCAACCCTATGAGGATCCGCAGAAGGGTGGTTTTTCCGCAACCGCTTGGCCCGAGGATAGACAGAAACTCTCCGTCGGACACGTCG